>JBKJYX010000270.1:0-15539 GCA_046715575.1 Sphingomicrobium sp.
CGGAGAGGTGGCCGAGTGGTTTAAGGCAGCGGTCTTGAAAACCGCCGTGGGTGCAAGCCCACCGTGGGTTCGAATCCCACCCTCTCCGCCAGGCTTCTGCGAACGGCCGGGAAAAATCTGCAGCCGGATGAAAAAGGCTTTTGCGTTGCCGCTACAAATGTAGCACATAGCTACAGATGTAGCGCGAAAGGCCAACGCATGCTGAGCAAATTACCACCCCGCGAACGGCAGATTGTCGACCTGCTTTACGAGCGCGGGGAAATGGCGGTCGCGGACGTGTGCGAGGCCCTGCCCGACCAGCCCAGCGGCTCGGCGGTGCGAACGATGCTCAAGCGGCTTGAGGACAAGGGGTACGTCCACCGCCACGCTACCGATCGCGGTTTCCTGAACAGCCCCGCGGTCGCCGACAGCGTCGCGCGCAAATCCGCTTTGAGCGAAGTCGTCCGGGTGTTCTTCAACGGCTCCGCCGCCGGCGCGGCGACCGCCCTGCTGGGAATGTCCGACCGCCTGCAGCCCGACGATCTCAACGAGCTCGAGCAGATCATCGCCCGGGCCCGGGCCGCGAAGGGAGAGAAATGATGGAATTTTTCCTCCCCCTGGTCGCCAAGTCCTTTTTGATCGCAGGCATCGTCCTGCTGCTGCTGAGACTTGCCGATAAGAGATCTGCGTCCCATCGCAGCTGGATCGCCCATCTCGGGCTTGCCGCGATGCTGATCTTGCCCGGGGCGACGATGGCGCTGCCGCCGATCGAAGTCAGCGGCCCGGCGTTCCTGACCTCGGCCATAACCCCGGCACCGGCGGAAATCGCGCTGGCCGCGTCCGTCATCGAGCCGTCAAACCCGGCTGGGGCCAAGGATGAGGCGATGCCCGGCACGGAGCCCGCGGTCGCCGCGGGCACCTTTCCGCAGGCGAGCGGAGCCATCGCGCCGAGCGTGGACTGGGCTTTCTGGATCTATGCCGCTCCTGCCGCTCTGCTCCTCCTGCTTACCCTGATCGCGCTCGGCCGCCTGGTCACACTCAAGGCGCGGGCGACGGTGCTGGACGAGGCCAATTCGCTGACCGCGCTGGCCCGGGCGCAACGGCCGAAGGGATTCAAGCACGGCACCGCGCTCCTGACTAGCGACGAGCTTCCCTCGCCGATCAGTTGGGGCGTGATGCGCCCGGTTATCCTGCTCAACAGCGAAGCGGCGCGATCGCACAAGGAAGCGGAAGCGATCATCGCCCATGAGCTGGCCCACGTCGCCGGCCTCGACTGGGCCAAGCTGCTGTTGTCGCGGATCACGGTCGCCTTGTTCTGGTTCAATCCCCTGGTGTGGGTGCTGGCCCGCGAAGCGCATCAGCTGCGCGAGGAAGCGGCCGACGACGCCGTGCTCGGTGCCGACATCGAGGACACCGATTACGCCAAGCTTCTGGTCGGGGTCGCGCGCCACGAATGCCGCGGCCTGCTGATTGGCGCGCACGGCGTCGCACCCAGTCGCAATTCATTGTCGCGCCGGGTTCGCAGAGTGCTCGATTCGAGCTTGGCCAGGGGACCGATCGGGGGCGCGTTCGCGCTCGGCGTGTTCGCCGGCGCGGCTATGCTCGCGGCTCCGCTGGCGGCGCTCACTTTGACCAGCAAGCCGGCCCCAATCGCCTCGCCGGCGGCGCTGGCCGTCCCGAACCCGCCTCAGCCGCCAACCTACCCGAGCCCTCCGATGCCGATCATTGCACCGGCCGCGGTCCAGGCGGACGACGCAATTGTCGTGCATCATGGGCTCAGCCGGGACGAAGAGCTCGAGCTCAAGAGGGAATTGGCGAAAGCCCGGGAAGAACTGGCCAAGGCGAAGTTGGACGGCGCCAACGGCGCGTCGATTAGCGCCGCCGTTGCCAGCGCGGTCGCGGTGAGCAAAAAGGCAAGCCGTTTCGACCGGCTGACCGCGCCCGCCGTGTTTGGCGTCACGCCCCGCTTTGCCGCGGAAATGCGCGCCGCCTCGCGTAGCCTCGCGCGGATTGGGACCGACGATCTGGTCGCTTTCAAGATCCACGGTCTCAGCCCAGCTTATGTGCGTGATCTCGAGGCCAGCGGCCTTCGTGGGCTCAGCCCCGAACAGCTGACCACTGCCTCCATCCATGGCGTCAACGGCCGCTACCTGCGGTCCATGGCGGCGGTCGGCTTTCCGCGCCTCTCCTACAAAGAGGCGGTCAATATGCGCATCCACGGAGTCACGCCCGAATTCGTTCGGTCGCTGCAGCGTCGCGGCGTTCGCAAGCCGAGCGTGGCCGACGTCATCAAGCTTCGGATTGTCGGCTTCGTCGATCCGGACATCGCCGTCGACGTGGACGACGATTCCTGAGTCAGCGGGCCCGCCTGACGCAATAGCTCACCGAGTATCGCCAGCTTTCGAGCGCCCCAACCGGGCGCACCGGCGAAGCTTTGCCTGACGAAAACGAAGGAGAATTTCGATGCACCGCACCCTCGCTTTCCTGGCCGCCGTGGTCCTGACGACCATCAGCATCGCGTCCGCCGGTTTCGCCGCCCAACCCAATTCGCTCAGGTTCAACATCGAGCCCAGCCGGTCGGCCGGCCGCGTCCAGCTCAGCATGCGGGACAACCGCGACGGCCACCGCAGCAACTGGTCGTCGTCGATCGCGGTCGCCGAACTGCGCGGGCTCGACCCGGCCCGGTCCCGCGTCGGCGGCACCGCGCCGCTCAGCTTCGCCCTCGTTCGCGAAGCCGGCCGCTTCGACTGCAGTGGCCAGGGTGGCGGCCAAGGTAGCAATATTACGGCGCGGGGCGATTGCCGTTTCGCGCCCGACGCTGGTTTCGCCGATTTCCTTGCCGGCCGGGGAATCGCCCGGCCGACGCGTAATCAGGCCTATTCGCTGGCGATGAGCAACGTCGGCCGCGCGCATCTCGAGGCGCTCGCCGCCCACCGCTATCCGACGCCGACCGTCGGTCAGCTGTTGGCGATGGGAATCCACGGCGCCAGCCCGCGTTACATCCACGATCTGGCCGCCACCGGCTACCGGCTGAAATCGGCCAATGATCTGGTCACTTTCCGGATCCACGGGGTCGACGCGGCTTACATCCGCGCCATCGCGGCCGCCGGCCCGCAGCTCCGTAACCTTGCCGCCAACGACCTGGTGGCATTCAAGATCCACGGCGTCTCGCCAGGCCTGGTGCAGACCTATTCCAGGCTCGGATACCGCCAGCTCGACCGCGGCGATCTGGTCGCGATGGCGATCCACGGCGTGACCCCCCGCTTTATCGAGGAGCTGGCTGCACTCGGCTATCGCGGCATCGGCGCTGACGAGCTGGTCCAGATGCGGATCTTCGGCGTCACCCCGGAATTCATCCGCTCGGTCGAACGCGACGGCGCGGGGCGAATCCCGGTCGCCGAGCTGGTGCAGATGCGGATCGCGGGACAGCGACGGCGCTCCCGTTGAGCTGCGCGCCGAGGGTGCAACACCACCTGTCGTTACCGGCCTGCGCTTGGCGGAATCGTTCGTCGATTAGTCGAACAGCGGTGGAATCGCTTCCCCGGCTGTGTACTGTATTACAACAATAATACGAGGTCAAAAACATGTGCCTGAAGGCTGCGTTCCACGCTTCGGCCGCTCTGTTGGGTCTGACGATCCCGGGCGCCATCCAGGCCCAGACCGCGGTCGGCGAACAGCCCGCGCCAATGGCCGCCAGCTCCGCCAGCCGCGCCACGACCTACGACGCCGCCTTCTTCGCCCAATACGCGCCGCGGACCGCGCTCGACATCGCTCGCCGGGTGCCCGGCTTTTCGCTCGACCTCGGCGATACCGACACGCGGGGATTTGCCGGAGCGGCCGGCAATGTCGTGATCAACGGCGCCCGGCCAAGCTCCAAGGCGGAGTCGCTGGAGGAAACGCTGACAAAGATTCCCGCGCGCGGCGTGGTGCGGGTCGAGGTCGGGCCAGGCGACCTCTACGGATCCGAATATTCGGGCCGGAGCCAGGTCCTTAACGTCATCCTCTCGGCGGTTTCCGGAATCGACGGAAACATCACCGCTTCGGGAACCCGGCGATACACCGGCTACATCAATCGCAACCTCACCGGCTCGGCAATGATCAAGCGCGGCGCGTCGAGCATCAATCTGTCGGCTGGCCTCGGCAACAACAGGCAGGTCGAGGAAGGCACCGATACGCTGACCGTGTTTGGCACTGGTGAAGGCGTCCAAACTCGCCGCAAGTTCAACAGCTATTTCCACCGCGACCCCTATCTGTCGGGAAGCTGGGCTTTGGAGCGGGCGCAAAACAACGCGTTTCGGGCCAATGTCCGCTGGTCGCCGAGCAAATTCGATCTCACGCAGCGCAACCGCGTCACGTCCGCCGGCGGCGCGCCGCATGACGACAGTTTGATCCAAAAATACAGCAATCCGGTGGTCGAGATCGGCGGCGACATCACGCGCCCGCTGGCCGGCGGGGCGATCAAGCTTGTTGGCCTGGCGACGCGCCGCAAGCGCACCGACTTCGACACCTACATCCAACGCGACGGTCTTCTGACGGACAATGCAGACGTCATTGGCGGCTCCGAGCAATTTGTGAACGCCAAGCGGGGAGAAACCATCGGCCGGGTCAGCTGGACTCGCGCCGACCTCGGCGGCTTCTCGTTTGAAGCCGGGCTCGAAGGCGTTCTCAACACGCTCGATAATGCCGTCGAATTCTACGAGATCGGCGCCGGCGGCGAGCGGACCCGCATCGATCTTCCGATCGACGAAGCGACGGTCAAGGAAAAGCGCGGCGAGGTCTATGTCAGCGTCGGCAAGTCGCTGTCCCCGGCCCTGCGCATTGATGGCGGCGTCAACTACGAATTCTCGCAGCTCAAGGTGCGCGGCGATGCCAACACCGACCGGACGCTCAAGTTTCTCAAACCCAATATCGCGATCGACTGGAAGCCCGGCAATGCGTGGCACGCCCGGCTTTCGCTGCGGCGGACGGTCGCCCAGCTCAATTTCTACGACTTCACCAGCTTCGCCGAGCTCAGCAACGATCGCGTCAACGGCGGCAACGCCGAATTGCTTCCCCAGCGGACCTGGGAACTCCGGGCGACGCTCGACAAGCCAATCCTGGGCGACGGCCTGATCAAGCTCGATGCCGGCCTCGACCGGATCAGCATGCTCCAGGACCAGATCCTGATTTTCGACGAGGCTGGCGAGGCGTTCAGCGCGCCGGGCAATCTCGGCACTGGCAAGCGGCGCTTCATCGCGCTGACGCTCGATGCCCCTCTCCAGCGCCTCGGCCTGGCAGGCGTGCGCTTGAAGGCCAGCGGCCAGGTGCAGCGCACCCGCGTCCACGACCCGATTTCCGGCCGCACCCGCAATTTCAGCGACTTTTTCCCCGACTGGGAGTGGAACGTCGAAGTTCGCCGCGACGCGGGCGTTTTGTCCTACGGCTTTGCGGTCAACGACCGCGACAGCTTCTCGTTCTTCCGCTCAAACGAGATCGACACCCAATATAATGGCGGGCCGTTTGGATCGGCGTTCGTCGAATATCGTCCGTCCGGCCGGACCTCGATCACGCTCGATCTCGACAACATCTTCAGCACCCACGGCCTTCGCCAGCGCACCTTCTTTTCGCCCAATCGCTCGACGCAGGAACCAAGCATCCTGGAATTGCGCGAACGCAACCGCCACGTCAGCGTCGGCTTGACACTGAAGCAGAGCTTCGGCGGCGCCGGCGGGGTGGCGAAGCCCAACTGAGGCCGCTAAGAAGCCCGCGATTTCATTCATTCGCGGGGACATAATCAGTGGGCGAGCCTGCCATCCTGCCGTTCGACTGGGCGGATCCGTTCGACCTCGAGCACCAGCTCAGCGACGAAGAGCGGATGGTCCGCGACACCGCCGAGGGCTACGCCCAGGCCAAGCTCCAGCCGCGCGTCACCGACGCCTATCTCGACGAGCATTTCGATCGCGCGATCCTTACTGAGATGGGCGAGCTCGGCCTGCTCGGCGCGACCATCCCGCCCGACTATGGCGGCGCCGGCCTGGGCTACGTCAGCTACGGCCTGATCGCCCGCGCCGTCGAGCGCGTCGACAGCGGCTACCGCTCGGCGATGTCGGTCCAGTCGAGCCTCGTCATGCATCCGATCCACGCCTACGGCAGCGAGGAGCAGCGCCGCAAATATCTCCCCGGCCTGGCGCGCGGCGAAATCGTCGGATGCTTCGGCCTGACCGAGCCCGACGCGGGCTCCGACCCCGGCGGCATGCGCACCCGCGCCCAGAAGGTCCAGGGCGGCTACGTCTTGTCCGGCGCCAAGACCTGGATCACCAATTCGCCGATCGCCGACGTGTTCGTCATCTGGGCGAAATCCGAAGCGCATGACGGCAAGATCCGCGGCTTCCTGCTCGACAAGGGCATGAAAGGGCTGACCGCGCCCAAGATCGGCATGAAGCTGTCGCTGCGCGCCTCGATCACCGGCGAAATCGTCATGGACGAGGTCGAGGTCCCCGAAGACGCGCTGCTGCCCAACGTCGAGGGGCTGAAGGGCCCGTTCGGCTGCTTGAACCGCGCCCGCTACGGCATCGGCTGGGGCTCGATGGGCGCGGCCGAGGCCTGCTACGCCGCCGCCCGCCAGTACACGCTCGACCGCCACCAGTTCGGCCGCCCCCTCGCCGCAAACCAGCTCGTTCAGCTCAAGCTGAGCAACATGGCGACCGAGATCACGCTTGGCCTCCAGGCGGCCTTACGCGTCGGCCGCCGCCTCGAAGCCGGCGAGTTGATCCCGGAGACCATCAGCCTGATCAAGCGCAACAATTGCGGCAAGGCGCTGGATATCGCCCGCACCGCCCGCGACATGCACGGCGGCAACGGCATCAGCGCCGAATTCCAGGTGATGCGCCACGCCGCCAACCTCGAGACCGTCAACACCTACGAAGGCACCCACGACGTCCACGCGCTGATCATCGGCCGCGCGATCACCGGGATCTCGGCTTTCTAGGCATCTCCGCTTTCCAGGCATTTCAGCTTTCTAGCAGCGCCACTCACCACTATGCTCGCCGCCACGAACAGGGGGGAGCTATTTCATGCTGACTTGGATCATCCTCGCCGTCATCGCCTTGGTGCTGCTTTACGCGGTCGGGGTCTACAACCGGCTGGTGCGGCTGCGCGCCCTGGTTCGCGAAGGGTTCAGCGGGATCACGGTCCAGCTTCGCCGCCGCGCCGACCTGGTCCCCAACCTCGTCGAGACGGTCCAGGGCTATGCGTCCCACGAGCGCGAAACGCTCGATGCGGTGACCGCCCACCGGGGCGATGCGATCGGTGCCGGTTCGGTCAAGCAGACCGCCGCCGCCGACGCGATGATGACCGGCCTGCTCGGCCGGCTGATGGCGGTCGCCGAAGCCTATCCCGACCTCAAGGCGGATGAAAATTTCCGCCAGCTGTCGAGCGAATTGAGCTCTCTCGAAGGCGAACTGCAAAGCGCCCGCCGCTATTACAACGCCACCGTCCGCGATTTGAACACCCGCGTCCAAAGCTTCCCCGACATGGTCTTCGCGCGGCCCCTGGGGTTCGGCGAAGAGCCGTTCTACCAGGACGAGGATCCGACCATCCAGAGCGCGCCGAAGGTCGCCTTCCCTCGCCCCGCGGCGTGACGATACGCTCTGTCCTGGCGGCGCTGACCGCTGTTTTGATCGTCGCCACGGGTGCGTCCGCGGCGTCGGCCGAAGAGCGCATCACCCGCTTCATCAGCGACGTCCAGGTCCAGCCGGATGCCTCGCTCGACGTCACGGAAACGATCGACGTCCGCGCCGAGGGCGACCGGATCAGGCGCGGCATCTTCCGTGATTTCCCGACCCGTTACCGCGGCCGCAACGGCTCTCAGGTGCGGGTCGGGTTCGCCCTTGGGGACGTATTGCGCGACGGCATGCCCGAGAAAGCGGCCACCGAAGCCATTGCCAACGGCGTGCGGATCCGGATCGGCGATGCCGACAAGATGCTCGAGCCCGGCGATCATCGCTATGTGATTCGCTATCGCACCACCCGCCAGGTCGGGCGTTTTGCCGATTATGACGAGCTCTATTGGAACGTCACCGGCAACGGCTGGGTGTTTCCGATCGACGCCGCCGAGACTCGGATCCGCCTGCCGAGCGCGGTCAAGTTCGGCCAGCGGGCAATCTATACGGGCGTGGAGGGATCGACCGCGCGCGCCGCCGAGGTGACCGCCGAGCGGCCGGGCGAAATCCAGTTCCGAACGCCCGGGCCGCTGGCCGCCTACGAAGGGCTGACGGTGGCGGTGGCCTGGCCGAAGGGCGTGGTGGCGGAGGCCGACGAAAGCACCCGCGCCCGCTGGTGGCTGGCCGATTATGGCCCGCTGATTGCCGGAGCGCTGGCGCTGCTTGGCCTCGCCGGTTTCTATTACATCGCGTGGCAGCGGGCCGGCCGCAATCCGCGCCCCGGGACGGTGGTGCCGATCTTCGCGCCGGCCGATGACCTCAGCCCCGCCGCCATGCGCTATGTGTGGAAGATGGGCGCCGACAACCGCGCCTTTGCGGCCGCGCTCGTCGACATGGGTGTCCGCGGTCATGTTCGGATGGTCGAGGAAGATGGCGGCTGGCTGGCGAAGGACAAGACCCGGCTCGAACGCACTGCCGGCCCCGCCCCGCTTCCGGTCGAAGAGGAAGCCGCGCTGCGCGAGCTCGCCCGAACCGGCGATTCGATCGTCATGGAGCAGAAGAACCATGCCAAATTCGCCGCCGCCAAGAAGGCGCTGGATGAAGCCTTCAAGGCGCGCTTCGACGGCAAGCTATTCTTGCGCAACTGGGGTTGGGCGCTCGCCGGGCTAGCGGTCTTCGCGGCGGCGCTGTGGATCACCGCCGCGGCGGTGGTGGCGGCGACCGGCGTCCTCGATTTGACCATCGTGCTGATCGCAGTTGGGGCGATACTCACCACCGCGCTGCTTTTAACGCTGGTCCAGGAAATGCGATCGGCCGCCAAATATTTGGTCGTCGTCGGCATCATGATCTTCGGCGCCCTGGCCGTGGTGGTCGGCTTTCCAGTCGTCGGGGCCGCGTTCCAGTCGGGATGGCTTGCTCCCCTCGCCTTCCCCTTGCTCGGTCTGCCGCTGGTCGTTTCGGCCTTCTTTTGGATCGCCGCGCCCACCAGGGAAGGCCGGGCGGTGCTCGACCGCATCGCCGGCTTCCGCCAATATCTGTCGATCGCGGAAGGCGAGCGCCTCGACCGCATGACGCCACCCAAGGACACGCCCGAGCTGTTCGAGCGCTATTTGCCCTACGCGATCGCGCTGGGCGTCGAGAACCGCTGGGCCGACCGCTTCCAGTCGGTGCTCGCTGCCGCCGCCGTCCAGGGCCAGCAGGGATTCGCCTGGTATTCGGGCAGCAGTAGTCCGTGGAACGACACTGGCAGTTTCGTCGAAAGCGTCGGTTCATCGCTGGCCAGCACGGTCAGCTCCGCCTCGACCGCGCCCGGATCGAGCAGCGGCTCGGGCGGCGGCGGGTCTTCAGGCGGTGGTGGCGGCGGCGGTGGTGGCGGCGGCTGGTAGTTAGCGCCGTTTGGGGCGGCGGAACAAAGCGATCGGCTCGTCGCGATAGGTGGCGTCGGGCTGGCGCTTGAAGCCGAGCCTTTCGGCAAGCCGCATCGAGGCGGCATTCTCGCAAGCGATGATCGCCGGGATCGAAGCCGGCGGCTGGGTGCGGTCGAACCAGTCGAGCGCCGCCTCGCAGGCCTCGGTGGCATAGCCCTGCCCGTGCGCCCGGGGATTGAATACCCAGCCCATTTCGGGCTCGCCGGCGATGCTCGGCCGCATGTCGCGCTGGAAGTCGAAGAAGCCGAGGTGGCCGATCAGCCGATGGTCTGAACGCCGCTCGACGGCCCACATGCCGATCCCCATCAGCGACCAGAAGCCGGCGCCGGTGAGCAGCTTGCGCCAGGCGTCCTCGCGGTCGTTGGGCTCGCCGCCGAGATGCCGCACCACGTCAGGGTCGGCCATGGTCTCGGCGAAGGCGTGAATGTCTTCCGTGCGGAAGTGGCGCAGTGTCAACCGTTCGGTCTGGACGAGCGGCGCGGAGTTGAGGGCTGCGAAACGCCGAGGTTTGACGCTGCGCAAGCGGCTGCCGGCCGAGCGTGAGCGATGCTCGCCTGTCTTCCGGACAGGCTGCGCGTCGCTCACTTCTTGCCGAGCGTCAGTCCGCCAAAGCGCTTGTTGAAGCGAGCGACCTGTCCGCCGGTGTCGAGCATGCTCGACTTGCCGCCGGTCCACGCCGGATGGACGGACGGATCGATGTCGAGGTGAAGGGTGTCGCCTTCCTTGCCCCAGGTGGAGCGGGTCTCGAACTTGGTGCCGTTGGTCATTTCGACCGTGATCATATGGTAATCGGGGTGGATGCCGGATTTCATGGATGGTTCCTGGATTTTGCGGGCCGCTGGTTTCCGACCAGCCGCCGATCTTGTCGCGCGCCACTAGCGAAACTGCGCCCGCTTGACAAGGCGCGGGCCCGGCTCCTAGCCCGGTCGCAGGACTGAGGTCCGGCGGTTACGGCCGTCGGCCAAGAAGGAAGCCGGTTCGAAACCGGCGCTGTGCCCGCAACTGTGAGGGGAGGCCATTAGCCTCTCCCAGTCAGACACTTGCCTTGGTCCGTCGTTCGTTTCCCCGGCCGGGACCAGCCGATGGAACGTGGGCCGGGCGTCGGGAAACACCGCGCACCCCCTCTGTGACGACAAGTTCGTCAAGGCAAACAGAGGGATGAGCCATGGACCAGATACCGATCGACAACACGGACATCGTCGTTACCGCCGCGCGCGCTCCGGAAGCTGCGTCGGACAGCGCGGCCAGCGTCACCATCATCGACCGCCAGCGCATCGAGCGGCTGGGCGAACCGTTGGTCCCGGCCCTGCTGCGCCTGGTGCCGTCGACCGCGGTGGCCGCCTCGGGGCCGGCGGGATCGCTGGCCGAGGTGCGGATTCGAGGCGCCGAGGCTTATCACACGCTGCTGTTCATCGACGGCATCCGGGCCAACGACCCCGCCGCCGGCAACGCCCCGCGGTTCGAGCTGCTCAACGCCGATCTCGTCTCGCGGATCGAGGTGGTGCGCGGGCCGCAATCGGCGCTGTGGGGCTCGGAAGCGATCGGCGGGGTCATTGCCGTCGAAGGCGATCCCGGTGAACTTAACTCGCTCTCCGCTGCAACCGAGGGCGGCTCCTTCGGCTTCCGCCGGGCGACGGCATCGGCGTCGGCGAGCTTGGGACAAGCAAAACTCGCTGCGGCGATAGGCTGGCAGCGGGCGAGCGGGATCGACATTTTCGGCGGCGGCGACCGCGACGGCTATCGCAACCTGTCGGGCCGGCTTCGGGCGAGCTGGGATGTTGCCAATGAAATGGAGGTCGGCGCGTCCGGCTTCGCCCTCACTGGACGCAACGAGTTCGACGGCAGCGATCCGTTCACCTTCACTCCGACGCACGACCTTGAAAGCACCAACAAACTCGTCGCCGGGCAGGTTTGGGCTCGTGCCGGCAACCCAAGTTCGACATGGAGCGGCCGAGCGTCCGCCTCGTTGCTCCACTCGAAGAAAGACAATTTCTTCGCCGGCGATCCGATCAACCAGACCCGCGGCGGACGTACGACGCTGAGCGCGCAGGTCGAGCGCCGCTTTGGAAATCACCTGCTGATCGGGGCAATCGACCAGGAAAAGGAGGATTTTGAAGCGCGCGACACCGTTTTCGGCGGCTTTTCAGCACAAGATCGCACCCGGCAGCACCAGTCTGTGACTGTCGAGTGGCGCGCCAAGGCGGGGCCGTTCGTAAGCGACGTCGCACTCCGCTACGACCGCTTCAACCGCTTCAAGGACGCCACCAGCCTGCGCGTTTCCGGGCTCGCGAATATAGGCAAGGGCCTGTCCGTGACCGCGTCCTACGGCGAAGGCATCGCGCAGCCGACTTTCTTCGATCTCTACGGCTTTTTCCCTGGAAGTTTCGTTGGAAACCCGTCGCTTAAACTGGAAAGCTCACGCGGCGTCGAAGCCTCGCTCCGCTACCGTTCCAATCATACTCAAGCACTTCTCACAATCTACCGGCAGCGGCTCAGGCACGAGATCGTCGATATCTTCGCCTTCCCCCTTTCGACCACCGTCAACCGAACCGAAAAAAGCCGCCGAACCGGAATCGAAGCCGAATTCCATTGGCAAATCGGCGACAAGCTCAGGCTGGCGGCAAACTATGCCTACCTCAAAGCCAGCCAACCCAGCGGCCCATCGCAAATGCGCGAGGTGCGACGTCCCAAGCACAGCGGCTCGTTAGCACTCGACGGGGCTAATGGACCGCTGACCTATGGCGCGTCGATGGCCTACACCGGCGCGCGCAATGACGAGAATTTCGATGTCTTCCCCTCACAGATTGTCCGCCTCCGTTCCTATTGGCTCGGCGGCGCGCGGGTTGCTTTTGCGGTGAACAGCCGGGTCGAGCTGTTCGCGCGCGCGGCGAATGCCTTTGACGCCCACTACCAGGACGTGTTCGGCTACCGCACCGAAGGGAGGAGCCTTTATGCCGGCATCCGCCTTGCTGATCGGCGCTAGCGTCGCCTCGCTGAACCTGTGCACCGACGAGTTGCTACTGGCGCTCGCCGCGCCGGAGCAAATCGTGTCTGTGACGCACCTCGCCCACAAACCGCAGGAGACCACGCTCTGGCGGCAGGCGCGGCGCTATCCGCTGAACGACGGAAGCCTGCTGTCGGTCGTCGCCCGGAAGCCCGACATCGTGCTGACCATGGGCGGCGGCGCGCGCGACCGGGCGCGGATCGCCAAGCGGCTCGGCATTCTCATTCTCGACATGCCTTTTCCTCAACGGCTCGCCGATGTCGAACGCGCGATCGCGACGGTCGCACATGCCCTGGGCCGCCCGGATGCAGGTCGACGTTGGCTTGGACAAATCAACGCGCTCAAGCGCACGCGGCCAGGGCAAAGACCCGACACCATCTGGCTCGGCGGGGGCGGCAGGAGCGTGCAGGCGACAGGGCTGGCGGCGGACTGGATGGCGCTGGCGGGATTCAGGCAGCGCCCACTCAAAGGCGACCGCGTGTCGCTCGAGCAGCTTCTGGTCCACCCGCCGGCCGTCCTGCTGCGCAGCGACTATCGCAGCGGGCAATATTCGGGTGAGCAGCGCTGGCTGGTGCACCCATTGGCGAAAGCGACCGGACGATCCCGCACAATCGGCACTGACGGACGGGCCTGGACCTGCATGGGCCCGCCAATGGTCGATGAGGTCCTCCGGCTTCGCAGGCAGGTCCGATGAAGGCGAGCTGGCTCCTGTTTGCCGCTCTGCTCGGGATGGCGCTTTTGTCGTTTGTGACGCCATGGCGTCACGTTGCGGAGCTATTGGCGGAAGACCGCGCCCTCGGTGTTGCGGTGCTGCTCGAGCTGCGCTTGCCCCGTGTACTGCTGGCAGTGGCTTATGGGACGATGCTCGGCGCTGCCGGCGCGGCAGTGCAGGCCTTGTTCGCCAACCCCCTCGCCTCCCCGGACCTGACTGGGACCACCAGCGGCGCCGCGCTTGGGGCAGTTGTCACGGCCTATCTGTTCGGCTTTTCGGCGCCGCTCGCGCTGTCCATTGGATCGGTGGCGGGAGCGCTTGGCGCGCTCGCCTTGCTGATCGCGCTCGCCGGGCCGCGGGCCGAGACCGCGACCTTATTGCTCTCCGGCCTTGCCATCAGCGCTCTGGCGGGAGCCTTGACGACGCTGGCTCTGGCGCTGGCGCCCTCGCCCTTCGCTTTCTACGACGCTTACGACTGGCTAATGGGATCGCTGGTCGACCGCAGCCTCGAGCAAGCGGCGTTCGCAGCTCTTCCGGCGCTGATTGCGATTGCCCTGCTGTGGCGGATGCGCTTCGCCCTCGACAGCCTGACCCTCGGCGAGGAGGTCGCGCAGTCGCTGGGACATGATGTCGCTGGCATCCGCATTCGGATCGTCGTCCTGACCGCTTTTGGCGTCGGGGCGTGCGTTGCCATTGCCGGCGCAGTTGGTTTTCTGGGTCTAGTCGCGCCGATCTTCGCCCGCCGCCTGACCGGCGGTCACCCTGGCCGAGCAATCCTGCCGGCGGCGCTGATCGGTGGGCTCTTGCTGCTCGCCGCCGACCTCGTCGTGCGCCTCCCGCCCCATGGCCGCACCCAGCCGATCGGCGTGTTGACCGCCTTGCTCGGCGCGCCCTTCTTTCTGTGGCTGGTGGCGCACATGCGATGGAGGCTCAACCCATGAGCCTGATGGTCGCCACGGGGCTGCGGATTGCGGGCCGGCTGGAAGAGACCTCCCTGACGATCGAAGCTGGGACACTAGCTTGCCTGATCGGCCCCAACGGCAGCGGCAAGACCAGCTTGCTGCACGCCATAGCCGGCATCGGTTCGACTGAGGGGCAGGTCCGCATCGATTCAATCGATCCGTTGCCGCTTGGCCCTCCGCAGCGCCAGCGCCTTCTGACCTATTTGCCGGCCTCGCGCGACGTCAAATGGCCGCTTTCGGTCAGAGACCTCATTCGACTGGGCGGGGAGGATGATATAGATCCTGTTCTGGCAGATCTTGAGCTGCAGCCGTTCGGCGACCGCCGGGTGGATCAGCTCTCCACGGGCGAGCGGACGCGCGTGCTCCTCGCGCGGGCGCTTGCGCCGCGACCGAAGCTGCTTCTGCTCGATGAGCCGGTCGCCAACCTCGACCCACTTTGGCAGGTCCAGCTGATGGACCGCCTGCGAAGACTAACTCGGCAGTCGGATCGAGCGGTGCTGATGGCGTCCCACGACCTCGACCTTGCCGGGCGATTTGCCGACCGGCTGATCATCATGGACAAGGGGCAAACAGTCGCGGACGGCGGGCCGCAGCTTCTCGAAGGGCGGCATATAACGGCCGTGTTCGGGATCGAACGGCGCGACGGCGCCTGGTGGCCTAGCGTCAGCGCGCCGGAGGATCGGCGATCATCGCCGTAAACTGCGCTTCTGCGACGACCTTGCCGTCGACCAGCGCGCGGCCGGCAAACTTGCAGACGCTGGACCGCTTCTGGACGAACTCGACCTCGAGCCGCAGCAGCACGCCGGGCTCGACGGGGCTACGGAATTTCGCCCCCTCGATAGCCATGAAATAGACCAGCTTGCCGGTTTTCGCGAGGCCGAGCGATTCGACCGCCAGCACCCCCGCCGCCTGGGCGAGCGCTTCGACGATCAGCACGCCCGGCATGATCGGGCGCCCCGGGAAATGCCCCTGGAAGAATCCCTCGTTGATCGTGACCGCCTCGATCGCGACGATCGACCGATCGAGCTCGAGCGATTCGACCCGGTCCACGAGCAGCATCGGATACCGATGCGGCAGCGCCGCCATCACCCGCCCGATATCGAGCGCGGTCGCGGCGACGCCTTGCGTGGTTGCGTTCACCGACCCTGCGGAGCTGCCTGCGCGGGGGCAGTCGTGCTGATGGTGGTCAAGGAAGCATTGAGCGCCGCCAGGACATCATTGGAGGCGTCGAGTGCGGCACTCGTTGCAAGCGTCGTACTGACTTCGACCATCATATTGGCGCCGCGCCGCTGCATCACCTGCCGATAGATCGGA
>JBKJYX010000271.1:0-2969 GCA_046715575.1 Sphingomicrobium sp.
TCGTGCCTTCGTGTGAAACCCTATTCCTTCTCGGGCTCCACCCGCGCCAGCACCGCGCCTTCGCCGACCTGCGCCCCCGCTTCCGCGGCCAATTCCGCGACCACCCCGTCGAACGGCGCCACCAGCCCGTGCTCCATCTTCATCGCTTCAAGCGTCAGCAGCCGCTGCCCCTTCGCCACCGTCTCGCCCTTGGCCACGTCAACCGCCGTAACCCGCCCCGGCATCGGCGCGACGATGACGCCGCTTCCAGCGGCCGCCCCGACGCTGCCGCGCGAAGTCAGCTCGAACTCAGTCGCCTGGCCCTCGTAGAACACGACCACTCGCTCGTCGTCGCGGAAGCCCGAGACCGCCGCCATCGGCTGCTAGTCATCGAGCGCGACACTGCGGAATTCCCCGCCTCGCCCGAGCGCCACGCTCGCGTTCGGCGCCGCATTCATCCGGAAGCCGGCGAGGTCGGATAGCGGCTCCTCGTCCTCGGGTACCGCCGTCGCGACCGCCGCCGCGCCGCGCCACAGCGCGTCGTCGGGCTCCGGGTCGGGCACCAGCTCAGCGAGGTTGCGCTCGATGAAGCCGGTGTCGATGTCGCCGGTGCCGAAGCCTGGCAACAGCAAAGCGTTGAACAGGAAGCCGGCGTTGGTCTTGACCGGCCACACCTCGACCCCGTCGAGCATTGCAGCGAGTTTCCCAATCGCCTCGTCGCGGTCGCTGCCGTGGGCGATCAGCTTGGCGATCATTGGGTCGTAATAAGGCGAGATCGCATCGCCCTCCTCGACCCCGGTTTCGATGCGGCCGTCTGGACCCAGTTCAAAATGCTCGAGCCGCCCAACACTCGGCAGGAACCCCTTCGCCGGGTCCTCGGCGTACAGCCGCGCCTCGATCGCGTGGCCGGAGATCCTGAGCTTCTCCTGCCGCATCGGCAGCCGATCGCCCGACGCCACCCGCAGCTGCCATTCGACCAGGTCGACGCCGGTGATCTCCTCGGTCACCGGATGCTCGACCTGCAGCCGCGTGTTCATCTCCATGAACCAGATGCGGTCGGGCTGGAGGCCTTCGCTGGCGTCGGCGATGAACTCGACCGTCCCCGCGCCCTCGTAATGCACCGCCTTGGCCGCTCGCACCGCCGCCCCGCAAACCGCCTCGCGTGTCGCCCCGTCCATTCCTGGCGCCGGCGCTTCCTCGATCACTTTCTGGTGCCGCCGCTGCAGCGAGCAGTCGCGCTCGAACAAATGGACGACGTTGCCGTGGGCGTCGCCGAACACCTGCACCTCGATATGCCGCGGCGAGAGGATGTATTTCTCGATGATCACCCGGTCGTCGCCGAAGCTCGACGCCGCCTCGCGCTTGCAACTCTCCAGCGCGTCCATGAAGTCTTCCGCGCGGTCGACCCGCCGCATGCCCTTGCCGCCGCCTCCCGCGACCGCCTTGATCAGCACCGGGTAGCCAACCTTGCCGGCTTCCTTTTTGAGTACCCCGGGCGACTGGTCTTCGCCGAGATAGCCCGGCGTCACCGGCACCCCGGACTCGGCCATCAGCCGCTTGGCCGCGTCCTTCAGCCCCATCGCGCGGATGCTGTCCGGCTTGGGCCCGACCCACACCAGCCCGGCGTCGATCACGGCCTCCGCGAAGTCCGCATTCTCACTCAGGAACCCATACCCCGGGTGAATGCCTTCCGCCCCCGTCGCCTTGGCCGCGGCAATGATCCGCTCGCCGACCAGGTAAGACTCCCGCGCCGGCGACGCCCCGATATGCACCGCCTCGTCCGCTTGCCGCACGTGCAGCGCGTGCCGGTCCGCGTCCGAATAGACCGCCACCGTCCGCACGCCCATCGCCCCAGCCGTCCGGATCACCCGGCAAGCAATCTCTCCCCGATTGGCGATGAGCAGCGATTTGATCATGTGATCGCCGCCGTCAGGCGCGGACTTCCTCGATGCCGACGCTGTTGCGGCGGAGGGCTTTCAAGACAGTGTCGACGATCGCAGCCGCGTCTAGCCCAGCCTCGGCGTGCTGCTTCTCGGGTTTGTCATGCTCCTGGAAGCGGTCGGGCAGCCGCATCGTCCTGAGCTTCAATCCCGCGTCGATCAGCCCCTCGTCGCTGGCCAGCGTCAGCACGTGCGCGCCCAGCCCGCCGATCGAAGCTTCCTCGATCGTCACCGCGACCTCGTGGCTGGCCAGCAACTTGCGGATCAGCTCGGCGTCGAGCGGCTTGGCGAAGCGCAAATCGGCGACCGTCGCCGGCAAGCCCATCGCGTCCAACTGGTCGGCCGCCTTCTCGGCTTCCTCGAGCCGCGTTCCGAGCGACAGGATCGCGACCGTCTTGCCCTCGCGCACCACCCGCCCCTTGCCGATCTCGAGCACCTGCGGATCCGCGGGCAGCTCCAGCCCCCGCCCCTCGCCGCGCGGATAGCGCACCGCGATCGGGCCGCTATCGTGCCCCGCCATGGTGTGGATCATGTGGGTGAGTTCGACCTCGTCGGCCGCGGCCATCACGGTGAAGTTCGGAAGCGTGCACAAATAAGCGAGGTCGAACGCGCCGCAGTGGGTCGCGCCGTCGGCGCCGACCAGCCCGGCCCGGTCCATCGCGAACCGCACCGGCAAATTCTGGATGGCGATGTCGTGCACTACCTGGTCGTAGGCGCGCTGCAGGAAGGTCGAGTAAATCGCGCAAAACGGCCGGTAGCCCGCCGCCGCCAATCCGCCCGCGAAGGTCACCGCATGCTGCTCGGCGATGCCGACGTCGAACGTGCGGTCGGGGAATTTCTCGGCGACCTTGTCGAGCCCGGTCCCCGACGGCATCGCCGCGGTGATCGCCACCACCTTGTCGTCGCGTTCCGCCTCGGCGAGCAGCGCCTTGGCGAACACGCCGGTATAGCTTGGCGGCCCAGGCTCGGCCTTGGCCTGCTCGCCGGAGATGACGTCGAATTTCTGGACGCCGTGATATTTGTCCGCCGCGGCCTCGGCCGGCGCATAGC
>JBKJYX010000272.1:0-5499 GCA_046715575.1 Sphingomicrobium sp.
CGCGACCAGATCGAGGACGCGATCGACGAAGCCGAGACGTCGCGCACCGTCTCCGGCGACCTGTCGCCCCTCGAACGGCAGATGCTGCGCAACCTGCTGCAATTCGGCGACCGCACCGCCGGAGACATTTGCGTCACTCGCGGCGACATCATCTCGGTCCCGCTGACCATCACTTTCGAGAATCTGATCCGCGCCTTCGCCGACGCCGGCCACAGCCGGCTGCCGGTCTATGGCGATAGCCTCGACGAGGTCGTGGGCATGTACCACATCAAGGACGTCTTCATCGCCCGCGTCGACGAGACCCGCGACCGCTCGCCCGGCGCGCTGATGCGCACCCCCTTGTTCGTCCCCGAATCGATGGGCGTCATCGACCTGCTCGCCCGCATGCGCGCCGACCACATCCACCTCGCCATCGTCGTCGACGAATTCGGCGGCACCGAAGGGCTCGTCACCATCGAGGACGTTGTCGAGGAGATCGTCGGCGAGATCGAGGACGAGCATGACGAGGAGGCCGACCGCATGCTGACCATGCTCGACGACGGGCTGTGGGAAGCGGACGCGCGCCTCGAGCTCGAGGAGCTGACCGAGACGGTCGACGCGCGGCTGACCGCCGAGGAAGACGAGATCGACACGATTGGCGGGCTGGTCTTCATCCTCGCCGGCCGGATCCTGCAGCCGGGCGAGTCGGTGGTGCACCCGTCGGGCTGGCGGCTCGAGAGCATCGACGCCGACGGCCGCCGCATCCGCCGCGTCCGCCTCCACGCGCCCGAAACCGCCGCCTGAACTAGCGCCTACTTAGCGAACAATTTCCCCGGATCGGCCATCGCCTTGAACTCGAGCGCGTTGCCGGCGGGATCGAGCAGGAACATCGTTGCCTGCTCCCCGGGCTGGCCCGCGAAGCGCACGGTCGGCGGGATGACGAACTCGACTGCCTCCGACTTCAGCCGCTCCGCCAGCGCCGTCCACTCGTCCATCACCAGCACCAGCCCGAAATGCGGCACCGGCACCTCTTCGCCCTCGACCGCATTGCTCGCCTTCCGCCGCGGCGCGTCCGGCGCCAGATGCGCGACGATCTGATGGCCGCGCAGGTCGAAGTCGATCCACTGCTCCGAGCTTCGTCCCTCCGGACAGCCCAGCACCCGCCCGTAAAACTCCCGCGCCGCGGTGAGGTCGTCGACCGGAAAGGCGAAATGGAACGGCGGCAAACTCATCGCCCCGCTTTGTCATTGCCAACGGTCCGAAGCAATCCAGCTGAACATAGTGCATTGCGTCATCGCCGCGCTCCTCCCAATGACGAATCCCGATGAAGAATTTACCACTCGTCCCGGCTGCAGCCCTCGTCGGAGCCCTGTCCGCCCTTGCCTTCCAGCCGGTGGATTGGTGGCCGCTGCTGCCGATCGCGTTCGCCGCTTTGTGCGAGCTGCTCTACCGGACGCGCTCGCTGCGCCGCGCTTTGGCGATCGGCTATGCGTTCGGTTTCGCCCAGTTCCTGATTGCACTGAATTGGATCGCGACCGCTTTCACCTACCAGTCCAACATGCCGGCCTGGCTCGGCTGGGTCGGGGTCCTGCTCGTCGCCCTCTACCTCGCCATCTATCCCGCGCTGGCGACGGGCCTGGCGTGGCGGCTCAGCCGAGGCAGGCGGGTGCCGTTGCTGCTCGCGCTTGCCGGCGCTTGGGCAGTCACCGAATGGCTGCGCGGCGGCATGTTCACCGGCTTCCCGTGGAATCCCGCGGCCGCGGTCCTTGCCGACACTCCGCTGATCCAGACCGGCGCGCTGATCGGCACCTATGGCGTGTCGATGCTGGCCGTGCTGCTCGGCGGTTTGCTGTGGCTGGAGACGCAGCGCAAATATCTCGAAGGCTTGGTCATCGGGGCGGTGATGTTCCTGCTGTGGGTGCTTCCGTCATCGCGCGTTCCGGCCGATCCGCTGGCGGCCAAGTCGATCCGCGTCGTCCAACCGAACATCGGCCAGCAGGACAAATGGCGGCCGGGCTTCAGCGACGAAGCGGCGCGCCGGCTCGCCGCCTTGTCGGCGCGGCCCGGCGGCGGGCGCCCGCGCTTGCTGTTCTGGCCCGAAGCCGCCGTGACCGAGCCGCTCGCGGACGCCCGCACCGGCCAGCACGCTGCCTTCGCCCAGTTCGAAAGAACGCGCGCGGCGGCACTCGTCGGACCCGGGGAATTTCTGTTGACCGGCGGAATTGCCGTCAACTCCAGGGACGGGCGGCAGGTCGACGGCGCCGCCAACAGCATTTTCGTGCTCGGCCCGGGCGGGACCGTCGTTGCCCGCTACGACAAGGCCCACCTCCTGCCGTTCGGCGAATATTTGCCGCTGCGGCCCTTGCTGTCGTCGATCGGCCTGTCGCGATTCGCTCCCGGTGACATGGACTTCGCTCCGGGGCCGGGACCGCGCACCATCAACCTTGGCGAGCGCTGGCGGAAGGTCGGGATGCAGCTGTGTTACGAGATTATTTTCTCGGGCCACGTCGTCGACTGGAGCAATCGCCCCGACTTCATCTTCAATCCCTCTAACGATGCCTGGTTCGGCCGCTGGGGCCCACCGCAGCATCTCGCCCAGGCCCGGCTGCGCGCCGCCGAGGAAGGCATTCCGATCATTCGCTCGACCCCCACCGGGATCAGCGCGGTCATCGACGCCCGCGGCGCGGTGGTGCAGTCGCTGCCGTGGCGCACCGCCGGCGTGATCGACAGCGTGCTGCCGCCCCCCGCGATCGCCCCCACCCCGTTCGGGCGCTTCGGCAATCTGATTCCGCTGCTGCTGGCGTTCGCGCTGCTCATCGCCGCCATTGCCCTCAGCAGCGGCCGACGCTATCGGCGCAGGACATAAGGTTTCCCTTATATCTCTGATTGCAAGGACCCGCCGCAACCCATGCGCAGCAATTACCTCTTCACGTCCGAATCCGTTTCCGAAGGCCATCCCGACAAGGTCGCCGACCAGATCAGCGACGCGATCGTCGACCTGTTCCTGGCCAAGGACCCGGAGGCGCGGGTGGCATGCGAGACGCTGGTGACGACGCAGCGGATCGTCCTCAGCGGCGAGATCCGCTGCCGGGGGGCGTACGACGAGACGCTGTTTTCCGACACCCATGGCTGGGCGCCGGGCGCACGCGACGAGATCGAGCAGGTCGTCCGCCACACGATCCGGCGCATCGGCTACGAGCAGGCCGGCTTCCACTGGCAGCCCGCCAGCTTCGAGAATCACCTTCATGGCCAGTCCGCACACATCGCCCAGGGCGTCGACGCCTCGGGCAACAAGGACGAAGGCGCCGGCGACCAAGGGATCATGTTCGGCTTCGCCGTCGACGAGACGCCGGAGCTGATGCCGGCGACTCTGTTCTACAGCCACAAGAACCTGCAGCGCATGGCCGCCGACCGCCATTCGGGCGTTGCGCCGTTTCTCGAGCCCGACGCCAAGAGCCAGGTGACGCTGCGCTACGACCAGGGGAAGCCGGTCGCCGCGACCGCGATCGTCGTCTCGACCCAGCACGCCAAGGGATATGACCAGGGCGACAAGGAAGCCGAGCTCCATGCCTATGTGAAGAAGGTCGTCGCCGACGTGTTGCCCGCCGAGCTATTGTCTGACGACACGGTCTACCACATCAATCCGACCGGCAGCTTCGAGATCGGCGGCCCCGACGGCGACGCCGGCCTGACCGGGCGCAAGATCATCGTCGACACCTATGGCGGCGCGGCTCCGCACGGCGGCGGTGCCTTTTCCGGCAAGGACCCGACCAAGGTCGACCGCTCGGCCGCCTACATGGCGCGCTACCTCGCCAAGAACATCGTCGCCGCGGGGCTTGCCACCCGCTGCACCATCCAGCTCGCCTACGCGATCGGGGTCAGCGAGCCGCTGTCGATCTATGTCGACACCCACGGCACCGGCGGCGTTGGCGACGATGAACTCGAAGCGGCGATTGCCCGCATCACCAAATTGGGCGGCCTGACGCCGCGCGGCATCCGCCTGCATTTGAAGCTCAACAAGCCGATCTACGAGCGGACCGCGGCCTACGGCCATTTCGGCCGCAAAGCCGAAGGCGATTTCTTCCCATGGGAAAAGCTCGACCTGGTCGACGATCTGAAAGCCGCCGTCGCCGCCTGACGGCCGATTGTGCTACTTCCCGGCGGGTTGACCGTGGGGGAATAGGCAATGGCCGTATTTCTGTTTGCACTGCTCGCCGCTGCCGCCGCTCCTGGCCCGGCCGAGCAGGCGGCGATTTTCAAGGCGGCAGGCTTCGCTCGGCGCGGCGGCGCGTGGAAATCGGGCAATTGCGACGGCATGGAAAGCGCGTCCTACAGCCCGGGTAGCATCGACACCTACCGCGACTTGAACGGCGATGGCCGGGCGGAGGCGGTGGTCAACGAAGGCAGCGCCGCTTGCTATGGCAACACGGGCGTGCATTTCTGGCTGATGTCGAAGCAGGCCAACGGCTCGTGGAAATTGATGATGAGCGCGACCGGAATGCCCGAGTTCCTCGGCGTCAAAGGCGTTGGCGCATGGCCCGACATCGAGCTCGGCGGGCCGGGGTTCTGCTTCCCCGTCTATCGCTGGAACGGACGCGCCTACGCGATCAACCGCTTCGAATATGAGGGAAAACGCTGCAAGCGGCCGAGCTGACTGCTAGCGCTCCGCCGATGACTGCGCACAAACCCGGCGACCCAACCACGCTCAATCGTCTTTACGGGCGGTCGGTGGGCCACAAATTGCGGCCTAGCCAGCAGCAGCTGATCGACACTCTGCTGCCCCAAATCGCGGTTCCGGCTGACGGCGAGCTGACATCGCAGCGGCTGTTCGGGGACCAGCGTCCGCTGCACCTGGAAATCGGCTTCGGTTCGGGCGAGCATCTCGCGGCGTGCGCCGACCTGCTCCCGCACCACGGCTTCATCGGCTGCGAGCCGTTCGTCAACGGCGTCGCCACCGCCCTCGGCCACGTCCGGGACCAGCACCTCGCCAATGTCCGGATCCACGCCAATGACGCCCTCGATGTGCTCCGCCGCTTGCCCGACGGCTCGCTGAGCTTCGTCTATCTGCTCCACCCCGACCCGTGGCCCAAGGCGCGCCATACCAAGCGGCGGATGGTCAACGATGGGCCCCTCGCCCTCATCGCGGCCAAGCTCAAACCGGGCGGTGAGTTGCGAATTGCAACCGATCATCCGGTCTATCTCGAATGGACGCTTCTTGTCATGCGCCGCCACCTCCTCGAATATGAATGGCTCGCGCAAAAACCCGCCGATTTCCTCGAGCCGCCGAGCGGCTGGATCGAGACTCGATACGGCGCCAAGTCCCGCCGCGAAGGTCGCCGCCCTTATTATCATCGCTATAGTCGTCTGACGGAGGTTGGGCATGGAGATTGACCGCAGGACGATGCTTGCCGGCGCCGCGGCCGTTCCCCTCGCCACAAGCACCATTGCCGCTGCTCCGGCGGCCGGCGAGTGGGAGCGGATCGCGCGCGAATATGACGTGACGCGCGAGATCATCCAGCT
>JBKJYX010000273.1:0-6465 GCA_046715575.1 Sphingomicrobium sp.
GATTGCACCTTGTGGGTGACGCTGGAGCCGTGCGCGATGTGCGCGGCGGCGATCGCCGTCGCCAGGCTCGCAGGCCTCCGCTTCGCCGCCGAGGATCCCAAGGGCGGTGGCGTGGTCCACGGCCCGCGCATTTTCACGCAGCCGACGTGCCATCACCGGCCGGACGTGCTCGGCGGAATCGGCGAGGCGGAAGCGGCGACGCAACTCCGCGATTTTTTCGCCGCGCGCCGGTAAGCAAAACCTTGCCGCTAACGCAGCGGCACGATCTT
Source organism: Sphingomicrobium sp. (assembly GCA_046715575.1). Classification (GTDB taxonomy): domain Bacteria; phylum Pseudomonadota; class Alphaproteobacteria; order Sphingomonadales; family Sphingomonadaceae; genus Sphingomicrobium. The sequence continues at coordinate 270 of JBKJYX010000273.1, forward strand.
GATCTCGACCCGGCGGTTCAATGCGCGGCCAGTGTCGGTGCCATTGTCCCCGATCGCCTGACTTGCGCCGTAGCCGCGCGTCGCGATCCGCGCCGAGCCGACGCCGCGCGAGCGCAGCAAAGTCGCGACCGACTGCGCGCGTTTCTCCGACAGGACCTTGTTCCCTGCCTCGGTTCCGGTCGAATCGGTGTGGCCGAGGACATCGACCAGCGAACGGTTGTATTTCTTCAACGTCAGCCCGATTTCGCCCAGGGTGGCAACAGCCTGGGGGCTGATGTCCGAGCGTCCGACATTGAAGGTGCCGGTCGCCGGCAGCCGGACGAACAGCCGGTCGCCGGAGCGGATGACGTCGACCCCGGTGCCGGCCGATTCGCGGCGCAGGTCCAGTTCCTGCTGGTTGACATTATCCCCAATGGCGGTCGGCGAGACGGGCCTGAGACCTGCGGCGCGGGCTTTCTTCAGCCGTGCCGCGTATCCGCCGATCACGTCCCCCAGCAAATAGGCGGGCAAGGCGGGCATGATCACGCCCGGTGGCGGCGGCCGATAGGGAGCGGGGGCCAAGATATTGCATCCTGCCGTCGCCAGCAGTGGCCCAATAAGCACGAGCGCGGCGAGGGTGCGGAAACGACGCATTGAGTGACTCCCCGATCAATGTCTGGAATAGACGTGCAACCGGTATTCATCATAGGTGGTTCCGCCGGTGAATCGATCACTGAATTGAGCGGGCCGCTTGTGGCCGACCCTAGTACAAGGCTAAATCGCCGCTTGCGCCCATGAGCGACCACTTGCTTCCATTTCCCTGGCTCGACCTGGTGCTCATCCTCGCGCTGATTGCCTTGAACGGCGTCTTGTCGATGAGCGAACTGGCGATCGTTTCGTCGCGCGAGGCGCGGCTGAAAGCGATGGTCAAGTCGGGCAGCGCCGGTGCCAAATGCGCGCTGACGCTGGCCGCCGAGCCCGGCCGCTTTTTGTCGACCGTCCAGACCGGGATTACGCTGATCGGAATCCTTGCCGGTGCCTTTTCCGGCGCGCGCCTGGGCCAGCCGGTCGGCCAGCGGATCGCCCTCCTCGGGGTTGACGCGGAGACCGCCGCCACCTTGGGCTTCGGCCTGGTGATCGTCGTCACGACCTTCGCCTCGCTGGTCATCGGCGAGATCGTGCCCAAGCAATTCGCGCTGCGCTCGCCCGAGCCGATCGCCGCGATCGTTTCCCGCCCGCTCTATTGGCTGTCGAAGATCACGGCGCCGTTCGTGTGGTTGCTCGACACGACCAGCGCGCTGATTTTCAAGGCCCTGAGGCTCGACCGGGAATCGCGCAACGCGGTCACCGCCGAGGAATTGCACCTGGTGGTCGCGGAAGCGCAAACCGCCGGCGTGCTCGATGAAAGCGAGCGCGAGATCATTTCGGGGATCGTGCGGCTGGCCGACCGGCCGGTGCGCGAAGTGATGACCCCCAGGACCGACGTCGACTGGATCGACATCCACGCCACCGCCGACGAGATCCGCACGGCGCTGAGAGAGATACCGCACAGCCGGATCCCGGTCGCCGACGGCTCGGTCGACAATATCGTCGGCGTCATCCAGACCCGCGACCTCTTGACCCATGCACTCGACTGCAAGCCACTCAATCTGAAGGCGATGTGCCGCGAGGCGCCGGTGATCCCCGACCTGATGGATGCGATGGACGCGCTGGCGGTCCTGCGACAGGCGGATGTGCCGCTGGCCCTGGTGCACGACGAATATGGCCATTTCGATGGGATCGTCACGCCCGGCAGCCTGCTTGCGGCGCTGGCCGGCGCGTTCGCTCACGACGTCGATGACGGTGAGGATCCGCCGATCGTCGAGCGCGAGGACGGCAGCTGGCTGCTGTCGGGCGCCGCGAGTGCCGACGTTTTGAGCGACCGGCTCGGCCTGCGCCTGCCGGTCGAGCGCGATTTTTCAACCGTCGCCGGCTTTGCATTGTCGGTACTCAAGCATCTTCCCGTGACCGGCGAGCGCTTCAAGCACGACGGCTGGTCGTTCGAAATCGTCGACATGGATGGGCGCAAGATCGACAAATTGATCGCCTCGCGGGCCAAGACGAAGCCGCGGGCGGCGAAGGCGGAAAGCGTCGGCTAGAACCTGTTCGTCAGCGATTGCTAAAGCTTGCCGAAATGCTCCTCGAAGCCGTCCACGTCGCCGCGCGCGAGATAGGCGGCCTGTTCGACGATGCGGTCGCGTTTGATGCGGCCGGCAAACGGGCCCAATTGCTGGTCGAGCAGGTCGATCTCCTCCGGCGTCAAATGCGCCAATTGCTCGAAGCGGGTGAAGCCGCGCAAATGGAGCATCTCCGCGAGCTTCGGGCCGATGCCCTTCAACAAGACAAAGTCTTCGGCGGCACCGACCCCGCCCGCAACGTGCCCGCGGAAGGGCGCGCCGATCAGCTCGCCGGTCACGTCGCTCGCCGCCTCGGACTCAGGGCCCTTGCTCACCGGGCGTGAGGGGTTCGTCATGTGCGGGCGCAGTGGCGCGCTAGCGGTCAGGCGCACGCGCTGGCGGGGACGGAAGAGCAGGATGGCGACGACCGCGAGGATGACGACCGCAATCAGGATTGCCGCAAGATTATCTCGAAACAGTTCGACCATCACCATCTCCATCCGGAGCTCGACCGGCGCCGAAGCTCGACCAGATAGGCGAGGATGAGGCCGGCAAGAAAGCTGGCCAGCGCTATTGCGAAAGCTTCCATGAACAACGGCATCATTTGGCTCCGTCGGAAGGGTGCGGCGGGGTCGCCCAGCGGACCCCGGCAACGCCGCGAATGTCTTCGAGGATCTGGACCAGTTGGCCGCGCTGGAATTCGTCCGCCGGACCCGAAAGGACCAGGCGGCGCCGCAACGGACTGCGTTCGAGCCGGGCGCTGACCTGGGTCATCTCGAGGTGGTCGAGCGTCGCCCTGGCGGGCTTCTCGATCCTCGAAGCCAGCCGATCAGCCCCGCCCAGCGGCCCGCTCCACAATACCGCCGCTGCAATGGCGGCCGCGGCGCCTCCCCCAAAGGCGATTTTGCGAGTTCGCCGCCATTCGCGGACTAGCTCCGAATCATCTTCCGGCCGATGGCCGCGACCGATTCGCAATTTGCGGTAGGCGAAGTGCCCGGTGAAGGCGCCAATCACGATCCCCGCGGCGAAGATCGGCCAGAAATAATCCCACAGCGGGTTCATGATTCCCGCTCCAACTCGCGCCAGCCGATATCGCGGCGGTGGAAGCCGTCGGCGAAGTCGATCGCATCCACCCCGCGATAGGCGCGAGCGCGGGCATTGGCGAATGTCTCGGCGACCGCGGTGACGGCGAGCACGCGTCCCCCTTTGGCGATCAGCCCGCCGTCGCCGGTCGCGGTACCGGCGTGGAATACGGTGACGCCTTCGACCCTCTCGGCCGCCTCGATCGCGCGGATCGCGCCGCCGCTGGCCGGAGGGCCGGGATAGCCTCGCGCGGCGACGATGACGGTCACCGCATGCTGTCCGGACAGCCGCGGCGCTTCGATCTGGCTAAGCCTGCCGAGCGCGACGCCCAGCAGCAGTTCGGCGAAATCGCCGTCGATCAGCGGCATGATTGCCTCGCACTCGGGGTCGCCGAAGCGGACGTTATATTCGATCAGCTTCGGGCCGTCGGCGGTCAGCATCAGCCCGGCATAGAGCATGCCCGAGAATGGCGTCCCGGCCGCGGCCATCGCTCGCGCTGTTGGGCGGACGATGGCGTCCATCGCCTGGCCCTCGAGCTCGGAGGTGAGCACCGGCGCCGGGCTGTAGGCGCCCATGCCGCCGGTGTTGGGGCCGGTGTCGCCCTCGCCGACGCGCTTGTGGTCCTGCGCCGAGGCGAGCGCGACCGCGGTCTCGCCGTCGACCAGTGCGAACAGGCTCGTTTCCTCGCCTGCGAGGAACTCCTCGATGACCATCGGCCCGTCGCCCGCCTCGACAATCGCGTCCTCGGCCTCGGCAATCGTCATCGCCACCGTGACGCCCTTGCCCGCGGCGAGGCCATCGGCCTTGATCACCACCGGCGCGCCGAAGCGGCCGAGTGCGGCGCGCGCCTCGGCGACCGTCTCGACCCGCTCATAGTCGGCGGTGGGGATGCCGTTCGCCCGGCACAAGTCCTTGGTAAAGCCCTTCGATCCTTCGAGCTGGGCGGCGGCGGCGTTCGGCCCGAACACCGCGAAACCGGCATTCCGCAAGGCGTCTCCGACCCCGGCGACCAGCGGCGCCTCGGGGCCGATCACGACGAGGTCGATCGCGCGGCCCCGCGCCAGTTCGATCACCGCAGCCGCGTCCATCGGGTCGGCGGCGACGCATTCCGCCCAGCGCGCGATCCCCGGATTGCCCGGCGCGGCGACCAGGTCTTCGCAGCTGGGCGATTGCCTCAGGCGCCAGGCGAGCGCATCTTCGCGGCCACCGGAACCCAACAGCAGGACGTTCATGGATCTTCCCGAAGACAAGAGTGCGGGCCTGTTAGCCGACGTCGCGCCCGGCGACAATTCGCCGCCGATGACGGTCAGCGAGCTGTCGGGCGACCTTAAGCGGATGATCGAGACGGCGTTCGACAAGGTCCGCGTCCGCGGCGAAATTTCGGGCTTCAAGCACCACGCGTCGGGCCACTGCTATTTCACATTGAAGGACGATGCGGCGAACATCGACGCGGTGATCTGGCGCGGGTCCGTTGGCGCGCTCGCGTTCAAGCCCGAGGACGGCGCCGAGGTCATCGCCACCGGCAAGCTCACCACCTACCCGGGCCGCTCGAAGTACCAGCTGGTCATCAGCCGCATGGAGCTGGCCGGCGAGGGCGCGCTGATGGCGCTGCTCGAGCGCCGCCGCCGGGCGCTGGCCGGGGAGGGCCTGTTCGACGCCGCGCGCAAACGGCCGCTGCCGTTCCTGCCCCGGCTGATCGGAGTGGTAACATCGCCAACCGGCGCCGTGATCCGCGACATCCTCCACCGGCTCGAGGACCGTTGCCCGACGCATGTGATCGTGTGGCCGGTGCCGGTGCAAGGCGAGGGCGCGTCGGCCAAGATCGCCCTGGCGATTCGCGGCTTCGCCGAATTCACGCCGCGTCCCGACTTGCTGATCGTCGCCCGTGGCGGCGGTTCGATCGAGGATCTGTGGGCGTTCAACGAGGAGGAGGTGGTCCGCGCCGCGGCCGATTCGCCGATTCCGTTGATATCCGCGGTCGGCCATGAGACCGACACGACCTTGATCGACCATGCCGCCGACCTGCGCGCGCCGACTCCCACCGCCGCCGCCGAGCTCGCGGTGCCGGTCCGCGCCGAGCTTTACGCTGTGCTCGCCGACCTCGGCCGCCGCGGCGCGCAGTGCCTGAGCGCCCGCGCCGGCCGCGCCCGCGAACGCCTCGAGCTGACCGTGTGCCGCTGGCCGCGGCCGGAGGCTTTGTTCCTGCCCGCGACCCAGCGCACGGACGAGCTGGGCGAGCGGCTCCCTCGCGCGCTCGCCGCGCGCGCGGGTCCCGCGCGCGCCGAATTGAACGCGGTCGCGCCGCGCCTCCGGGTCGAGCTGGTCAAGGACCGAATTCAACGGGCCCGGGAGAAGTTGATTGCTCTCTGGAAAATGGCCGAGCTGGTTCATCCAGATCGCCCTTTGTCGAAAGGCTTCGCTCGCGTCACCAGCCGCGCCGGGAAAACCCTGTCGCGGGCGGCGGACGCGGTGGCGGAGCGGCTGCTGACGCTGCATTTTGGAGATGGCCAGGTCGAAGCCGTCGCCGGGGATCAAGCCCCGGCAGCCCTTCCGAAGCGGGTTGAGCGCGGCCGGTCACGCTCCTATCTCCCACCTCAGCCGGGCCTGTTCGACGAGCCCAAGGAGTGACCCAATGCTGATGAGGGGTGCCGGGAAACTAGCCCGGCTGCAGTATCTGCCCAGCACCTTCCGGATGATCTCGGACGGCGATCACGTGATCTGCGCGGTCACCGGCGCTCGTATCCCGCTGCACGAGCTGCGCTACTGGAGCGTCGCGCGGCAGGAGCCCTATGTCGATGCTGCCGCCAGTCTAAAGGCCGAACAAAAGGCCGGCTGATCTGTACGGCAGGTTAGCGAACCCGCATTGCCCGAAGGCCCGGCCGCGCCGCCACCGACACGCGGTAAGACCCAAGCGCGCCGCTCTTGATCTTGATATTCTGGCCCGCTTTCGGCGCGGATTGCGAACTGCCTTCCTGGAC
>JBKJYX010000274.1:0-6332 GCA_046715575.1 Sphingomicrobium sp.
GGTCGAATCCGCGATCTTCCGCATGACCAGCGAACGGGCGGCGGTGCACGGCGCCGGGCGCACCGATTCGGGGGTGCACGCGCTGGCGATGAGCGCCCATTTCGACATCGAGAAGCATATGACTGCCAACCGCTTGCGCGACGGGTTGAATGCGCTGGTGCGGCCGGATCCGATCGCGATCCTCGCCGCAAGCGATGTCGCCGACGACTGGCACGCACGCTTTTCGTGCATCGGGCGCCGTTACGAATACCGGATCCTCAACCGCCGCGCCCCCCCGGCGATCGAACGCGGACGCGTGTGGCACATCGCAACGCCGCTCGACGTCGATGCGATGGCCGAGGGAGCTGCGATGCTGGTCGGCAGCCACGATTTCACCACCTTCCGCTCGGCCCAGTGCCAGTCAAAGAGTCCGGTCAAGACGCTCGATCGATTGGAAATACTCCGCGACGGCGACCAGATCCGCATCACCGCCGCGGCGCGCAGCTTCCTCCATCACCAGGTGCGCTCGATGGTCGGTTGCCTCGCCATGGTCGGGCGCGGGCAATGGTCGCCGGCCGACATCAGACAAGCGCTCGACGCCCGCGACCGCGCCGCGCTCGGCCTCAACGCCCCGCCCGACGGGCTGTACTTCGTCGAGGCCCTGTATCCTTAGACCAGCATTTCCCTCGCCGGAGGATGGCTGAGGAAGGACTGCGGGCTGGCGGACAGGCCGTACGCGCCGACACAGAAGATCGCGACCACGTCGCCGGGCTCGGCATGGGGCAGCGAGACCTCGTCCGCGAGGATGTCGAGCGGGGTGCACAGGCAGCCGGTAACGGTCACTTTCTCGTCGGGCTCGCAGCCGAACCGGCCGGCAATCGCCACCGGATAGTTGCGGCGCAGCACCTGGCCGAAATTCCCGCTTGCGGCGAGCATGTGGTGAAGCCCACCGTCAGTGATCAGGAAGGTACGGCCGCCGCTCACCTTCCGGTCGATGATGCGGGTCAGATAGACCCCCGCCTCGCCGACCAGCCAGCGGCCAAGCTCGATCGCGAAGCGGGTGTTAGCCAGGATGTCGGGGGCGGAAACGAGCGTTTCGCCGAGCGCCGTGCCGACCGCGACGATGTCGAGCGGTTGCTCGCCGGGGAAATAGGGAATGCCGAAGCCACCGCCGAGGTTGATCTCGGGCGGGGAGGTACTCACTGCGTTCGCAATCTCGGCTGCCAGCGCCACCGTCGTACGTTGCGCTTCGATCAAGGCTTCGGCCGCAAGCACCTGCGATCCCGAGAAAATATGCAGCCCACGCCACTCGGCTCGGCCTTCGATCACTCGGCGGACTAGCGCTGCGGCGCGCTCCGCATCGACCCCAAACGGGCTGGCCAGGCCGCCCATCTTCATGCCGGCGCCCTTGATGCCAAACGGCGGATTGACCCGGACGGCGATTTTCGGTTGCCGGCCGACGAGCTCGGCGATGACCAGCGCGCGCTCGGCCTCGCCCTCGCTCTCAACGTTGAGCGTCACGCCTGCGGCGATGGCAATTTCGATCTCCTCATCGCGCTTTCCGGGCCCGGCGAAGCTGACCGGCAGGCTGTCGACCTCGGCCTCCTTGAGCATTTGAAGCTCCCCCGACGAGGCGATATCGAAGCCTTCCACATAGCGCGCAAGAAACCTCAGCAGCGGGTCATAAGCATTTGCTTTCACGGCATAATGCAAAGCAAGTCGATCGGGCATTGCGGCCCGAAAGCGAGCAATCTGCCCGCCGACGATATTATTGTCATAGGCAAACAGCGGCGTGGCGCCCGCCTGGTCGATCAATTCGTCCGCGGACCAGCCGCCGATCCTCAGCACGGCATCGTCGCCGGGGGTGAACACCGCGGGAATTGTGCCCATCGCTTTCATGCAAACTCCCTCACCAGCGCCGCTCGATCGAGTTTGCCGTTGGCGCCTACCGGCAGTGCGTCGCGCCAGACTATCTCGCGCGGATGCATGAACAATGGAAGCTCGGCGGTAAAGTAATCGCGCAGCCGCGCCTCGGCCCCCTCGCCCTTCGCCACCGCGATCAGCATCACCGCCTGGCCAAGCTTTTCGTCCGGCACGCCGAGCGCGAGTACTTCCCTTACTGCTCCGCTGGCCAGTGCCGCTTCCTCGATCTCGTTGGGGCTTAAACGGTTGCCGCTGACCTTGATCATCGCATCGTCGCGGCCGCGGAAGCGGATCAGCCCGTCGTTGCCCTTGACCATCCGGTCGCCGGACCAGACGGCCGTGCCGCCATATTGCGAAAACGACGGCGCTCGACGGAAGCGTTGCGCGGTCCGCTCGGAATCGCGCCAATAGCCTTGGGCAACCAGCGGCCCGGCGTGCACCAGCTCGCCTTCCTCACTGATGGGTGCCTCGCTGCCGTCGGGGCGGACGACCAGCACTTCCGCAAACGGAATCGCGGTGCCGACGCTGTCCGGATGCCGGTCGATCAGCGCGGGATCGAGGCTGGTCGAGCGGAACGCCTCGGTCAGGCCGTACATCAGGTGCAATTGTGCATCGGGGAACAGGGCCCGCAGCTTGCGCACCACCGGCGCCGGCAGATGCCCACCGCTATTGGTCAGCGACCTGAGGCTCGCGCCCTCGCCGCCCGACCAGTCGCCTTCGGCGAGCTGGAGCCACAGCGGCGGCACGCCCGCGAGCACAGTGACGTCATGACGTCCGACCGCCCGCACCACGTCGCGCGGCAGTAGATAATCGAAGGCGATCGCGTGGCCGCCCGCCGCGAGGCTCGAAAGCAGCTGGTTCTGGCCGTAATCGAACGCCAGCGGCAGCACCGCCAGCGTCCGGTCCTCCGCCGTAAGCCTGAGAAAATGAGCGACGCTTACGGCGCCCAGCCACAAATTGGCGTGGCTCAGCATCACGCCCTTCGGCAACCCCGTCGAGCCGGACGTGTAGAGCAAGGCCGCGAGGTCATCGGGGCTGGCGGAGGACGGCGGCAGGGTTTCCTCGCCGATCCGCCAATCCTCGAGTGCAATCAGCCGGGCGTTGGCGCTTTCCTTCAGCGTCGCCAGCCGCGTCTGGTTGGCGATCAGCAGCCTGGCGCCGCTGTCGGCGAGGATATGCGCTACTTGCGCGCGCTTGAGCAACGGGTTGACCGGCACGTGGACCAGGCCCGCCCTTGCTGTGGCCAGCGGCAGGATGCAGGCGAGCAAGGTCTTGCCCATCCAGCTCGCGATCCGATCGCCGGCATCAAGCCCCTGCTCCAGCAGCGCCGTCGCCGTCCGGCCGACCAGATCCTCGAGCTCGCTATAGGACAGGGTCTGCCGGCCCACCGTAAGCGCCGGTGCATCAGCCGCGCCGCAGCTCGTCAAATGGTCGAGCGGATGGGGTGTCGGATCGGGCTCGGCAGCCATGGACGACCGCCTACTCCGTCACGGGGCTGGCGCAAAGCTTGCCGCGCCGCAGCGCATTGGCTAGCGCGCCGCCGGTGCAGCCGAAAACCCAACCCGCGGAGGCCGCGACGGCGGCGAGCGTCGAGGCGGCGCTGCGCGCGCTGCTCGCCGAAGTGCTCGGTCTGTCACCCAAACTCGTCGCCGGCTTCACCGACGACACGCTGTTGTTCGGGGCTTTGCCCGAGCTCGATTCGCTGGCGGTGGCCAATTTCCTCACCGCGTTCGAGGAACGGTTCACGGTGCTGATTGACGATCACGACGTCGAAGCCGAGGATTTCGACAGCTTCGGCCGGCTGCTCGCCTTCACCAAGCGGATGACGCTGGCCTAGTTCACTCGGCCGCCATCGCCTCGAATTCCTGCGCGGCGAGATATTTCTCGGCATCCAGCGCGGCCATGCAGCCGGTGCCCGCCGCCGTCACCGCCTGGCGATAGATCTTGTCCATCACGTCGCCGCAGGCGAACACACCGGGCAAATTGGTCGCGGTCGAGCCGTTCGCGACCTTGATGTAGCCGTCCTTGTCGAGGTCGACCTGGCCGGTGAACAGCTCGGTCGCCGGCGTGTGGCCGATCGCCACGAACGCACCCTCGACATCGACGCGGCTGATCGCCCCGGTCCGCGTGTCGCGGATATCGAGCCCAACCAGCACCTCAGGATCGCCACCGCCGACGAATTCGGCGACCTCATGGTTCCAGATCACCTTGATCGCCGGATTAGCGAACAGCCGGTCCTGGAGGATCTTTTCGGCCCGCAGCGAATCTCGGCGGTGGATCAATGTCACGTCGTGGCTGTGGTTGGTCAAATACATCGCTTCCTCGACCGCGGTGTTGCCGCCGCCGATCACCGCGACCTTCTTGCCGCGATAGAAAAAGCCGTCGCAGGTCGCGCAAGCCGAGGCGCCGCGGCCCTTCATATGCTCTTCTGAGGGCAGACCGAGCCACCGCGCCTGGGCACCGGTGGCAATCACTAGAGTGTCGGCCGAATAGATAGTCCCGCTGTCGCCAGTCAGGCGAAATGGGCGGCGAGACAGGTCCACCGCGGCGATATGGTCCCAGACGATTTTGGTGCCGACGTGCTCGGCCTGGGCCTGCATCTCCTCGACCAGCCACGGCCCCTGGATGACGTCGCGGAAACCGGGGTAATTCTCGACGTCGGTGGTCGTCGTCAGCTGGCCGCCGGGCACGATTCCCTGGATGATGACGGGACTCAAGCCGGCGCGCGCGGCATAGATTGCGGCGGTCAGGCCGGCCGGGCCGGAGCCGAGGATGACGACGCGAGTGGAGACGGAGTTGGTCATCCGGCGCGATTTAGGGACGTCTCGACCCCGCCGCAACCAAAGCGGGCCATCTTTCAGGGCCGGACGGCGGGACAGGGCTTCATCGGGGCCGACAGCCAGCGCACCACTCCGCCCGGCTCGAGCGGCCCCGGCCCGGAAGCGGCGTTGGAGACAGGCCGGCTGCCGTCCGGCTGGACGACCCCTTGCCGGTTGCGGAAGGTCCCGCGGACCATCACCTGTCGCCGGCTGTCGGCGCGGGTCACGCTTGGCCAAACCGACCAGTCAACGTGGATCGCCGTCCGCTCGCCGCCGCGGCAGTAGGCAGCGCGGCTCTGATAAAGGCCGAGAGTCCCGAACTCCCAAACGAGGAGGCCGACCATCTCGACCTGGCGCCCGTCCCACTCGGCCGGCGAGGCGGCGATGCTGGACGGATTGACCCGGGCGACGGCGTCGCCGCGGGGACGATCACGCACCACCGAGCAGGCGGCCAGCGCCGACGAAGCGGCGGCCAGGGCGATCCAATTCACTAGCTTCATTTCAGCCTCCTAGACCAGCCGCGACTTTTTGAGCGCCGCCTCGATGAAGCCTGCAAACAAAGGATGCGGCGCGAAGGGGCGGCTCTTGAGTTCGGGGTGGAACTGCACGCCAACGAACCAGCTATGGTCGGGCCTCTCGACGATTTCCGGCAGCTGTCCGTCCGGCGACATTCCGGAAAACAGCAGCCCGGATTTCTCCAGTTGCTCGCGGTAGTGGACGTTGACTTCATAGCGGTGGCGGTGGCGCTCGCTGATCAGATCTTCGCCATAGATGCTGCGCACGACGCTGTTGCCGTCGAGCTTGGCGGGATAGGCGCCAAGCCGCATGGTGCCGCCGAGATCGCCGTCCTGGGCGCGCTCTTGGAGGCCTTCCTCGCTCATCCATTCGGTGATCAGCCCGACGACCGGCTCGGGTGTCTCCCCGAACTCGGTAGTCGAGGCGTCGGCGATGCCGGCGAGGTTCCGCGCCGCTTCGATGCACGCCATTTGCATCCCCAAACAAATGCCGAAGAACGGGACATCGCGTTCGCGCGCGAAGGTCACGCTGGCGATCTTGCCTTCGCTGCCGCGCTCGCCAAACCCGCCGGGCACGAGAATGCCGTGCAGCGGCTCCAGCTCGGCGGCGAGCGTGGCGTCATCATGCTCGAACAGCTCGGCATCGAGCCAGCGGATGTTGACCTTGGTGCGGTTGGCAAGCCCGCCGTGGACCAGCGCCTCGTTCAAGCTCTTATAGGCGTCCGGAAGCCCGACATATTTGCCGACGACGCCGATATTCACCTCGCCCTCATAATGGTCGAGCCGGTCCATGATGTCGTGCCAGCGGGTGAGGTCGGGAGCCGGCGCGTCCTCGATCCCGAACGCCTTCAGCACTTCGTCGTCGAGCCCTTCCGCATGATATTGCAGCGGCACGTCATAGATGGAGCGGGCGTCGAGCGCCGGGATTACCGCGGCTTTGGCGACGTTGCAGAACAAGGCGATTTTGTCGCGGTCGCTGTCGGGCAGCGGCCGGTCGACGCGGCACAGCAGCACGTCGGGCTGGATACCAAGGCTGGTCAGCTCGCGCACCGAATGCTGGGTCGGCTTGGTCTTCAATTCGCCCGCGGCCGCGATG
>JBKJYX010000275.1:0-9171 GCA_046715575.1 Sphingomicrobium sp.
ATGCGGCGGAGCTGGCCCAGGGTCCGGAAGCGGCGTTGAACGCCGACCCGCTGGCGGCGGTGACGCCGTCGGGCCACGGGCTCGACGCCGACGCGGGTGAGTATCTGAAGAGCTAATGTCCTGCTCCTGCGAAGGCAGGAGCCCAGTCTTGGACCCCTGCCTTGAGTCCCATCAATGTAGTACTTTGATGGGTGCCCGTCGCAGTGGAACAAATAAAAAAAGCCCCGCCGGTTTCACGCCGGCGGGGCCCTTCTTTTGCGGTATTTACCGGCTTAGCAGTTGCCGCCGTTTATCGCGTTCTGAGTGCAGTTGGCGGCCGAATTGACGTCAGCGGCTGCACCGCGGACGGTGTTACACGCAGCCATCGCCACCCCGGCGCCAATCAACACGACGGTCACCAGTTTACGAACCATGATCAATCCTCCTTTGATAGGCGAGTTGATCATGGCTGGGATTAGGTGGCGTTGTCGACCGCGTTTGCCGCCGAATTCACATCCTTGGCCGCACCGCGGACGGTGTTGCACGCGGAAACGGCGACCGAGCCGCCAATCAGTACGATGGTAATTATCTTGCGAAGCATGCGATTTCTCCTGTCGTTACGCCCCCATTGAACGCGCCAAAGCACAAAAGCGCTCCAATACACCATCGCGATTTTATCACAGGGTAAGGCACGCCCTCTAAACAGCGATGGGAGCGGCGATGTGCGGGTGCGGCTCATAGGCTTCGAACTCGAAATCGTCGGGTTCGTAGCTGTCGATCGATTGGCCGCGATCCTTCAGTGTCAGGCGCGGCAACGGCCGCGGTTCGCGGGTCAATTGGAGCCGCGCTTGCTCGAGGTGGTTGGAATACAGGTGGCAATCGCCGCCGGTCCACACGAACACACCTGGATCGAGCCCGCATTCGCGCGCCAGCATGTGCGTCAGCATCGCGTAGCTGGCGATGTTGAACGGCACGCCCAAAAAGAAGTCGGCGCTGCGCTGATAGAGCTGGAGGTTGAGCCGGCCGCCGGCGGCCTGTGTCTGGAACAGGCAATGGCACGGGGCCAGAGCCATGCGGTCGATCTCACCCGGGTTCCAGGCGGTGACAATCTGGCGGCGCGACGAGGGCTCGCGCTTGATCAGCTCAATAAGCTGGCGAATCTGGTCGATGTGACGGCCGTCGGCGGCTTCCCAGTCGCGCCACTGCTTGCCATAGACCGGCCCCAAGTCGCCGTTCTCGTTGGCCCACTCGTCCCAGATCTTGACGTTGCGCTCCTGCAGCCAACGGACGTTGGTGTCGCCGCGCAGGAACCACAGCAATTCAACGATGATCGACCGCAAGTGGAGCTTCTTGGTTGTCAGAAGCGGGAATCCGTCGGCCAGGTCGAATCGCATCTGGGCGCCGAAATGCGTCAGCGTGCCGGTCTCGGTGCGGTCCATCTGCTCGACGCCACGGTCGAGGATCAGCCGCATCAGGTCGAGATATTGCCGCATCGGACGCTACCCCTATCCGCTAGGCGGGCGGGCACCAAGCGGTGATTATCACACCGTAACGGTTGTATATTGGGTCCAGCGCGGACGCGGTTCGACTGGCTGCCGGCCGCTTCTGAACCTAGTCTTCGTCAATGCGATATCAGCGTGCCGAAAATCCTCTGAAGCTTGACGGGCTGGAGGCAGCGCGCAGCTTCTTCGCAGGCTGCTTCGCCAATAGCGATCCCGGCCGCGAAAGCCTGTGGGTCGCGCATGTCGACGATCAGGCGCGCTGCCTCCACGTCACCCGCCACGGCGGCGATGAGAGGGGCACAGCGTTCCCCCTGCGCTCAATCATCGCCGACGCGGCGGTCCACGGCAGCGCCGGCCTGTTGCTCGCCCACAACCACCCGAGTGGCGATTCAACACCAAGCGCCGAAGATTGTCGGGCGACTCGCCGGCTGGCGTCCGCGGCGGAAGCGCTGGACTGCGCAATTCTCGATCATCTCGTGTTTGCCGGCACCAAATGCACCAGCTTCAGGAGCATTGGGCTGCTTTAGCCGACTCCGCCCAGGCTAACCCTTGCAGGGTTTGATTTCGGCCGGTTTCGGACGCGGCGATGAGATTCGGAACGTCGCCAGATAAGCATCGCCGCCGGCGAGCGTAATCATCTGCACCCGCTGCATGCCGAGCGCCGCGAACTCGCACGTCAGCAGCGACGGTGGAATGCCATGACGCCGGGTCGGCCGGTCCGCGTCCACCACCACCACTTCGCCCGAGGGCTTGAGCCCTTCGCGCAGGTTCCACAGGAACGCGTAGGGCGACTGCACCTCGTGGTACATGTGAACCAGCAGGATACGGTCAAACGAGCGGCGCGGCAGCATCGGATCGTCGGGCTTACCAAGCAGCACGGCGACATTGTCGAGCCGCTCACTCTGTACGCGCTGGGCGAGGCGATCGCGCGTGTCACTGACGATGTCTTCGGCGAGGACCCGGCCGCGCGGCCCGACCGCAGGGGCCAGCCGGACCGTATAATAGCCTTCCCCGGCGCCGACGTCAGCAACCCACATACCCGGCTTGACGCCGGCGAGCTGCATCACTTGCTCGGCCTCACCCAACCGATCGCGTGCATCCTCGGTCGAAAAAGCGTCGCCGATGATCGGCGCAACATCGCGGTGCGGCTTGGGAAAGCGCTGCTCGTCCGGCCCCTGCCGGCACGAGCTGGTCGCGACGAGCAACAGCAGCAAGAGCGCCCTACTCCACATCCTCGACCTCGACCTGCTCGCCGGTCACGCGTTGGGAAAGCGCCGCGGCCATGAACCGGTCGAGGTCGCCGTCGAGCACGTCTCCCGGCGATGTCGAGGTGACGCCGGTGCGCAGATCCTTGACCAGCTGATAGGGCTGCAGGACGTAGCTGCGGATCTGGTGGCCCCAGCCAATGTCGGTCTTGGCCGCGTTCGCGGCGTCGGATTCGGCCTCCCGCCGCTGCAGCTCGGCCTCATACAGCCGGGCCTTCAATTGCTTCATCGCCTCGGCGCGATTCTTGTGCTGCGAGCGCTGGTTCTGGCAGGCGACGACGATGCCGCTGGGGGTGTGAGTGATCCGCACCGCGCTGTCGGTGGTGTTGACGTGCTGCCCGCCCGCGCCCGACGCGCGGTAGGTGTCGATCCTCAAATCCGCTTCGTTGACCTCGATGTCGATGTCGTCGTCGACCTCCGGATAGACCCAGACGCTGGCAAAGCTGGTGTGACGGCGCGCCGAGCTGTCATAGGGGCTGATCCGGACCAGCCGATGGACACCGCTCTCGGTCTTCAAATTGCCATAGGCGTTCTCGCCCTTGATCAGCAGGGTCGCCGACTTGATGCCGGCCTGCTCCCCCGAGTGGTGGTCGACGAGCTCGACCTTCATTCCGTGGCGCTCGCCCCAGCGGGTGTACATCCGCTGCAACATTTCCGCCCAGTCCTGGCTCTCCGTGCCGCCGGCGCCGGCATTGACCTCAATGTAACTGTTGTTGGCGTCAGCCTCGCCCGCCAGCAGCGCCGCGACCTTGTCGCGCTCGGCCCGCGCGGCGAGGTCGGCAAGGCTCTTGATCCCCTCGACGACCAGCGCCTCGTCGCCTTCCGCTTCGGCCATCTCGATCAGCTCGGCGGTGTCGGACAACTCGCGCTCGATCGCCTTGGTCGCGTTGATCGCCTCGTCGAGCCGGCGCCGCTCGCGCATCACCTCCTGCGCCGCCTTGGGGTCGTCCCACAGCGCCGGCTCCTCGACCTGAGCGTTCAATTCCTCGAGCCGCCGCTGCGCGCGATCCCAATCGAGGAACCGGCGCAGGAGCGCCGTCGCGGCGTTGATCTCGTCGATATGGTCCTGCGCCTCGGCGCGCATCGTCGTCTCCAGGTGAATATGGTCTGCTGCAATCAATACAGCTCTCATCGTTCGCCTATTAGGTGGCGGGCTGCGTTTGCAAGGGATTGCTTGGCGCGCGCGCCGGTCGAGGAGTTCCGGCAACGGTGCGTTGCGGCTGCCCGGCGCGGATCCGGCGGACCATCTTGCCATTCCTCATGATCGGCTGCTCGTCGCCGGCCTGCGCGGTTTCATCACCATCCTGGCTGCGACGGAACGAGCGGCGCGGCTCGGTTTGCGGTTGGAATGCCTCCCATATGACCTGCGACTTCGGGTCCTCCTGGACTGGAAACGTGCCGAACACGCGGCGGCCGCTCGCCCGGTCGATCCGCGCCCAGCGGATGCCCGCGGGCGCAACGAACGGAATCTTCGGCCGGCCTGCGAACGCGATCTTGGCAAACTGCTTGAAGATCGGTGCGGCAATTCGGCCGCCTTGGGCATATCCGCCCAGGCTGCGTGGCTGATCGTAGCCCAAGTAAACCCCGGCGACGATTTCGGGAGTGCCGCCGACGAACCACACGTTGGTCGGGCCCGACGTCGTCCCGGTCTTGCCGAACAGCGGCCGATCGAGGTCGCGAAGCACGGTGGCGGTGCCGCGCTCGATCACCCCTTCCATGATGTGCACCATCTGGAACGCGGCCATCGGATCGAGCAGCTGACGCGTTCTCACCGGCGGGCGCGGCATACCCTTCCCATCCCAGTTGGCGGCGTTGCAATTGTCCATGACCTGACAGCGGTTGTCGGTGCGATAGATAATTTTGCCGGTGCGGTCCTGGACGAAGTCGGTCAGCGTCGGCCTCACCGATCGCCCTTGGTTGGCGAGGATCGCATAGGCGTTGGTCAGCCTCAGGACCGTTGTGTCGCCGGCGCCCAGCGCAATCGAAAGGTAGTTGGGGTAATCGCCGACGCCGAGCTTACGCGCAGTATCCGTGACCTTCGTAATTCCGGTCTGCGACGCGGCGCGGATGGTCATCAGGTTGCGCGACTGCTCGACACCCCAGCGCAGCGTCTTGGGGCCAGAATAACGGCGGTCGAAGTTGACGAAGCACTTATTGCCGAGGCCGGCCCCCTGCCACACGCAGAATGGCGCATCGACGATGATCGACGCCGGCGTCATGCCGTTCTCGAGCGCGGTCTCATAGACCACCGGCTTGAATGCCGAACCCGGCTGGCGCAGCGCCTGCGTCGCCCGGTTATAGCTTGCGCCGATCGAGTCGAAACCGCCCTGGATCGCCAACACCCGACCGGTGCGAACTTCCTCCGCAACCATTCCGCCCGATACCTCGGGGATCGAACGCAGTGCGTAACTGTCGCCGGCGACCTTCTTGACGATGATGATCATGCCCGGCCGGAAATAGCCGAAGGCAGCACCGCCAACGCCGCGCTTGGGCTGGGAAGCCGCGGAAGCTGGCACCACCCCGGTGGAACCGTCGCTGAAGCCGATCCGGGCTTCGCCGGCGTCTTTTGAAAGCACCACCGCTTTGCGCCAATCGGGAAAGCCGGTGCCAACCGGGGCGCGATCGAGCTGCCCGCGCCAGTCGCTGGAAACATCGATGCTGAGATCAAGATCGCGCCAGCCGCGACCGCCATCGAAATTGGCCAGCCCCTCGCGCAACGCTTCGGCGGCGGCGTCCTGCATGTACGGGACCATCGAGGTGCGCACCCACAGGCCGCCGGCATAGACGCTGTTCGGGCCGTCGGCGGCGGTTTCACCGAACTTCTTCATCAGGTCACGGCGGACCTCTTCCATGAAATAGCCACCCATTTCGCGGAACTTGGCGTTGCTGCCGTAGCGGATCGTGCCCAGCGGAGTCGCGGCGGCGCTGAGCAACTGATCTTGCGTAATATACCCGTTGGCCTCCATCTCGCGCAGCACGTAGTTGCGGCGGTCGATCGCCCGCTGCGTTGCGCGCACCGGGTCATAATTGGACGGCGCCTTGGGCAGCACCGCAAGATAGGCCGCTTCGGGCAGCGTCAGATCACCGACGTCCTTGTCGAAATAGGCCCGGCTCGCCGCCTGGACACCGTAGGCATTCCGGCCAAGGAATATCTGGTTCAAATAGAGCTCTAGGATCTGCTGTTTGCTCAGCGTCGATTCCAGGCGGAAAGCGAGGATCGCCTCACGGATCTTGCGGCCGACGCTGTAGCTGCTGTCCTGGAGCAGCGCTTTTGCCACCTGCTGGGTGATCGTCGAGCCGCCCTTGGCGCGGCCGCCGCTGACGCTTTTGCGGGTATAATCGAAGACGGCGCCGACCAATCCGGGATAGTCGATCCCGCCGTGGCGGAAGAAGGTCTTGTCCTCGGCCGAAAGAAACGCCTGGATGACCACCGGCGAATATTCGTCGTAGGCCAGCTCGACGCGGCGTTCGCGAGCGAAAGTCTGGACCGGGTTGCCGTCATAGCCGCGGACGTTGCTCGGCAGCGGCGGCTGATAGGCGAGCAGTTTCTCGGATGTCGGCAGCCCAGTGGCAAAGAACAGCCACACGACGGCAAAAAACAGGAAGGCAGCGCCGCCGGCCCATACCCCGCGCCGCACCCACCGGCGCTCGAACCATGGGTCAATTACCAGGTGAACTCGCCAGTTGAAGAGGACGAGATTAGGCAATCGCAGGTCGGGAACGGTCAGGCGCCCTGGGTTCAAATCGGCGAACTTCATTGGCAGAGGCGTCTAGCGGGTTCAGTCATCCGCGGAAAGGTGGGTCTGACATGCAGGCTTTCAATCGGCGCCCGACTGCGACGACCCCCTAACGACGACTGCGCGCGGCGACATCGGCTTCGATGGTCTCGGCCAGGCCGGCGACGATCGCCGCCCGGTGCTCGGGCGAACGCAGCAGCGCCTCGTCTTCGACGTTGCTTAGATAGCCCGATTCGAACAGCACCGCCGGCGCTTCGGCCCGGCGCAGCACATGGAAGGTCGCGAAACGGTGCGGCTCCGGACGCAAGCCAATCCGCCATGCCGACTTGCGCACCAGGCGCGAAGCAAGCTCAGCCGACGCGCTCATCTGACTCCGCAGAGCGAGATCCGAAAGCATCGACTGGACCGAACCGTCGGTTGCTCCGGCCACGCCGCCGGCATTCTGATCGTGCGCGAAGCGGGCCGCCTCGGCGTCGGACGCGACGTCGGACAGCGAATATACGCTCGCTCCGCGCGCCAGCGGATTGCGGGCGCTGTCCATGTGCAGCGACAGGAACAGGCTCGCGCCAAGGCCGCGGGCCACACCGGCCCGCTGCTCGAGCGTCAGATAGCGGTCGCTGTCTCGGGTCAAAGCGACGCGGACCCGGCTGCGTTCGACCAGCCGGTCGCGAAGCTCGCGCGCGAGCGCCAGCGTCAGATCCTTCTCGGCAACCCCGCCGGAGACCGAGACCGCTCCCGGATCTCGCCCGCCATGGCCGGGGTCGATGACCACGATCGGGCGCCCGCGGGCCCGGGCTCCGCTGACCACCACCCCGGCAACTGGCGGAGCGATCTTGACGGTGACGCTCCCGCGGCGCGCTTCGCCGATCCGCACGGCATTCGCGCCGACGGCGGCCGCGGCGCCATCGCGACTGGCGACGAGCACGAGCAGCGCCGTCGCCGCGGCGGCGATGCTCACCCCAGCGCCCGCGAGCCTGCGTCGGATTGTCGAGCCTGCCGCCATAACCCCTTTGAATCTATTGAACCCGCGCAATGTATCATGCCGATATGGTTAATTAAAAATTATCCTGTCTTGGTGCACGGCAGATGCTGTCGCGGTTGCGGCAGCGGTCAGTGGGTGCTAACTCCAGATCGCCGCCGGTTCATCCGGACGGATCCGCGCCGCGGCCTATGCAAGGCCAAGCGGCCTCAAGGTTGAAGCTACATGACGCCACAGAACGCCTATCGCCCGCTCAATTCCGAGCGGACGGGCGTGTTTCCCACGAGACTTCGCGGGATGGCCTGTGCAGCAGCAATAACCCCAAATCCCGCCACATCCCCCGGCCTCGTGCCGCCGGGCGTGGCCCTTTTGATGGCGCGCCGCCGGTCCAGCCGGCTTGCATGGCGCGCCCGGAGAATTTTCAATGTCCATGCGCATGCTGATCGACGCGCGCCACCCGGAGGAGACCCGGGTCGCAGTCGTCAAGGGAACTCGGATCGAGGAATTTGATTTCGAGTCCGCCGAGCACAAACAGCTCAAAGGTAATATCTATCTCTCTAAGGTAACCCGTGTTGAACCGTCGCTCCAGGCGGCGTTCATCGACTATGGCGGCAATCGCCACGGCTTCCTTGCCTTTTCGGAAATCCACCCCGATTACTATCAAATCCCCAAGGCCGACCGCGACGCCTTGCTCCGCGAAGAGGCCGAGCACGCCGCCGAGGAAGAGCGCCTGCGCTCCGCCGAATATGACGCCGAAGACCGGAAGTCGAAGAAGCGCCGCGACGACGACGCTGCCGATGACGATAATGGCGGCGATAATGGTTCGGGCGATGAAGAATCGATCGAGACAGGCACCGGCTCGAGCCGTTCCCCAGTCGATGAATCGGCTGCGGATGAGCTGCGCAAACGGCGCGAATCCCTTCGCCGGCGCTATAAGATTCAGGACGTCATTCAGCGCCGCCAGGTCCTGCTTGTCCAGGTCGTCAAGGAAGAGCACGCCAACAAGGGCGCGGCGTTAACCACCTATCTGTCGCTGGCCGGCCGCTATTGCGTGCTGATGCCCAACACCAGCCATGGCGGCGGCATCAGCCGCAAGATCTCCGACGGCGCCGACCGCAAGCGTTTGAAGTCGATCATGGCCGACTTGAACCTGCCCTCGGTGATGGGCCTGATCGTCCGCACCGCCGGCCTGTCGCGCACCAAGGTCGAGATCAAGCGCGACTTCGACTATCTAGCCCGGCTGTGGGACGAGATCCGCGAGCGCACGCTCAACAGCAGCGCGCCCGCCCTCATTTACCGCGATAGCGACCTCATCAAGCGCGCCATCCGCGACCTCTACCACCGCGAGATCGACGAAGTGCTTGTCGAGGGCGAAGAAGGCTACAAGGCCGCGCGCGGATTCATGAAGCTATTGATGCCGAGCCACGTGCGCCGCGTGAAGCAGCACATTGAGGTCACACCCCTGTTCCAGCGTTACGGCGTCGAGGACCAGCTGTCGGCGATGTACCACCCGGTCGTCCAGCTCGCTTCCGGCGGCTATCTGGTAATTAACCCGACCGAGGCCCTGGTGTCGATCGACATCAATTCGGGCCGCTCGACCCGTGAGCACAACATCGAGCAAACGGCCTACGCCACCAACCTCGAGGCCGCGGCCGAGATCGCCCGCCAGCTGCGCCTGCGCGACATGGCCGGGCTGGTCGTCATCGACT
>JBKJYX010000276.1:0-3523 GCA_046715575.1 Sphingomicrobium sp.
ACGCCCGACTATAGTTCCGAACACCGCGAAAAGGACTTAAGTTCATGTTTTTTGGGTCCATACCGGCGCTCGTGACCCCTTTTGTTCGCGGGCGTGTCGCTGAAGACACATTCCGCGAGCTGGTCGAGTGGCAGATCAATGGGGGCAGCAGCGCGCTGGTGCCGTGCGGGACGACCGGCGAAGTCGCGACCCTCACCGCCGACGAGCACCGCCGCGTGACCGAGCTGTCGGTCGACCAGGCCCGTGGCCGCGTGCCGGTGATCGCCGGCTGCGGCAGCTATTCGACCGCCGCCTCGATCGAGCGAATGGCCGCCGCAACGGACGTCGGGGCCGCCGCCGCGCTGGTCGTCGTGCCTTACTATAACAAGCCTAGCCAGGCCGGCATCGCCGCCCATTTTCGAGCGCTGGCCGGGGCGTCCGACCTGCCGATCATCGTCTATAACGTGCCGTCGCGGACGGTCACCGATATCTCGGTCGAGACGCTCGCCGAAGTCTCCCGGCTGCCGACCATCGTCGGGGTCAAGGACGCCAGCGGCAACCTCGCCCGGGTCACCGCCCAGCGGCTCGCCTGCGGCACCGAATTCTGCCAGCTGTCGGGCAACGACGACATGGCGCTGGGCTTCAACGCGATGGGCGGCGTCGGGTGCATCTCGGTCACCGCCAATGTCGCGCCCAAGCTGTGCGCCGACTTCCAGGAGGCGACGCGCGAGGGCCGTTGGGACGAAGCGCTTGAGTTGCAGGACCGGCTTTATCCGCTGCACGCCGCTTTGTTCAGCGATGCGTCGCCGGGACCGGCCAAATATGCGCTGTCGAAGGTCCGCCCGGGCTTCCCGACCGAGCTTCGCCTGCCGTTGACCGAACCTTCGGAAATTTCGCGCGCCGCCGTCGATGCCGCGCTCGCCCACGCCGGGCTTATTTGACGAGGCATGGCAAAACCCCTCCCGCCGCCGTTCGACAAGCAGAAGGTCGTCGCCGAAAACCGGCGGGCGCGGTACGATTATTTCGTCGAGGAGCGGCTCGAGGCGGGCATTGAGCTCACCGGAACCGAGGTCAAGTCGCTGCGCGGCGGCGAGGGCTCGATCGCCGAAAGCTATGCCGCGGTCGAGGCCGACGAGCTGTGGCTGATCAACAGCCATATTCCCGAATACAGCCACGGCAACCGCATGAACCATCAGCCGCGGCGACCGCGCAAACTGTTGCTCAAGAGCCGCGAGATCGCCAAGCTGCAAGGCGCCGTGACCCGCCAGGGGCTGACCCTCGTGCCTCTATCGCTCTATTTCAACGCCAGCGGTCGGGCTAAGGTCGAACTGGCGGTCGCGCGGGGCAAGAAGATGCACGACAAGCGCGAAACCGAAAAAGAGCGCGACTGGAAGCGCGAGCAGGGGCGGCTGCTGAGGAATAATGGCTGATTTCGCCGCCATCATCGGCCGCTTCATGCATCGCCACGCGCCGTCGCGCGACGAGGTGCTTAAGAGCCCGTGGCTAAAGCCGTTCGGCAAACGCATCCGCCGTCGGGGCTTGTGGCGCTTCACCCGCCGCTCGGTGCCGCGCGGGGTCGCGGTCGGCCTGTTCGTCGGCATTTTCCTGATGGTGCCGGGGGTTCAGATCGTTGGCGCCGCGCTCGCCTCGGTGCCGTTTCGCGGCAACATTCCGATCGCCGCGGCAATGACCTTCCTGTCGAACCCAGCGACCACGCCGTTCTTCATCGTCGCCGCGATCAACATCGGCAACGGGCTTGGCTTCCATGCCGACCTATCCACCTTCAAAGTGCTGGCGACCACCCATGCCAGCGTCTGGAGGTGGCTCGCCTGGCTGGTGTCCGACGCGGCCCCGGCGATGGTATCGGGGCTTGTGATCATCGGTGCAGCAGTGGCGTTTGCCGGATATTGGGTATCGCTTGTCGGATGGCGCTGGTGGGTGGCAAGGAAATGGCGGCAACGTCACGCATCGAGGTTGAGCTGAGCGCTGCGGCGCCCGCCATGCTTGAAAGGATTTAAAATGGTTCGGATGCTTGTTGTGCTGGCAGGAAGCGCGCTTGCGGGATGCGCCACGCGGACGGTTCCGCCGGCCGAAGTTGCAACGCCGGTCGTCGAGGTCGCCCCGGTGCCGGTTGCGCCGGCTCCAAAGGCCGCCATCGGCACGTTCGGATTCGACACCGCCGGCATGAACCCGAGCGTCAAGCCGGGCGATGATTTCTTCGAGTTCGCCAACGGCACCTGGCTCAAGAACACGCCGATCCCGGCGGACAAGTCGAACTACGGCTCGTTTTCGATTCTCACCGACCTCAGCCAGCAACGTGTCCGCGAACTGCTCGACGCGGCTAAGGACGACCCCAACAGCAAGATCGGCACCGCTTATTCGAGCTTTCTCGACGAGGCCTCGGTCGAAGCCAAGGGCCTCGCCCCGATCCAGCCGTGGCTCAACGAGATCCGCGGGCTCAAGAGCCGTGCCGGCTACGCGGCCCTTTCCGCCAAGGCGGCGCGCAACGGAGTCACCGGGCTGTTCGGCGGCGGCGTCGGCCAGGACGACCGCAACAGCGAGGTCTATATCGTCGGGCTGTCGCAGGCCGGTCTCGGCATGCCCGACCGCGACATGTACCTGCTGGGCGAGCCCAATTTGGTCGCCCTGCGCGGCGCTTACCTCGATCATTTGACCAAAACCCTGGACTTGGCCGGCGAAACCAACGCCGCGGCGCGGGCCAAGGCGCTGCTCGCGTTCGAAACCGCAATCGCCAAGGTGTCCTGGAATCGCGAGGACAGCGGCGACGCGACCAAGACTTACAACAAGATGACCGTCGCCCAACTGGTGAGGCTCGCTCCGGGCTTCGACTGGCCGACCTATCTCAGCGAGGCCGGCGTCGACATCAGCGAACTGCTGGTGGCGCAGCCGAGCGCCTTCACCAAGATCGCCGTTTTGGCCCGCAAGGCGCCCTTGGGGGTGCTCAAGGATCAGCTGATCGTTCGCTCGCTTGATGCCTACGCCGATGTGCTGCCCAAGGCGGTGACCGACGAATCCTTCGCTTTCTACGGCACCAAGCTCAACGGCACGCCGCAGAACCAGCCGCGGTGGAAGCGCGCGGTCGATTTTACCACCAACGTCCTGACCGACCAGGTGTCGGAAATCTATGTTGCCAAATATTATCCCCCCGAAGCCAAAGCGGCGATGGATGAGCTCGTGGCCAACGTCGTGGCGGCCCTGGGGCGGCGGATCGACGCTCTCCCGTGGATGGCGGCGGAAACCAAGCTCAAGGCCCAGGCCAAACTCGCCGCCTTCAAGAGCCGGGTCGGCTACCCCGAGCAGTGGCACGATTACTCATCGATCGCGATCAATCGCGACGACCTGTTCGGCAATTCCCTTCGCGCCAATCAATGGGCCTATCAGTGGAACATCGGCAAGCTCGGCAAGCCTATCTACCGCTGGGAGTGGGGGCTCGACCCGATGACCGTCAACGCCCAGGCGAACTTCAGTCTGGTCGCGATCACCTTTCCGGCGGCGATCCTCCAGCCGCCGTTCTTCGACCCCA
>JBKJYX010000277.1:0-2725 GCA_046715575.1 Sphingomicrobium sp.
AACCCGTTCCAGATCGTCAAAATCCACAATTCCAAGGGCGAGGACGTCACGGACCCCAAGGGCCCGGCCTATGACCCCGATTATGCCGGCGTGCTGAACGAGTGGAAGGACACGGTCTTCCTGAAAAAGGACCTCCGCGTCGCGTTTCGCACGCGCTACGAGCGCTTCACCGGTGATTTTGTCACCCACTGCCACATCATGTTCCACGGCGACCATGGCATGATGCTCAACCTACGCATCTACGACCCCAAGCAGCCGCAGACCGCGTCATCGACGCACCACTAGGTGGGTCGCTCTTGTTGCGTGCATCGACGCCTCCAGCAACCTTGCGTCCGAAATGCCCTGCCGGCAGGGTGGCCTTCCGCCCAGATGACGAAGCCGGAACACCTAACACCGCGCGTCGAGGAGTTTTGCGCATGAGCGTTCGCCGTCGCAGCGCTAATGTCCGCTTTGGGTCGAAGGCGGACATTTGCGGTCCGACCGATGCCGACACATCAAGTCAAGTCCCTCATTTCCTGCCGAACAGTTTCTCGATTTCGCCGTGGCCGAGTTTGACCCAGGTCGGGCGGCCGTGGTTGCACTGGCCCGAGCGAGGGGTGACTTCCATCTCGCGGAGCAGCGCGTTCATTTCCGCGACCGACAGGATGCGGCCGGCGCGGACCGAGCCGTGGCAGGCGATCGTCGCGGCGACGAGGTCGAGCTTGTCGCGCAGGCTGAGCGCCTGGCCGAGCTCGGCCAGCTCGGCGGCGAGATCGGCGAGCAGGCCGCGGACATCGGTCGTGCCCAATGGCGCCGGAGTCGCGCGGACCAGCATCGCCGCCGGGCCGAAACGCTCGACCTCCAGTCCCAACGCCGCAAGGTCCGGGATGGCGGCTTCGAGGCGGTCGCAATCGGGCTCGTCGAGCTCGACCACCTCGGGGATCAGCAGCGCTTGCGGCGCCACCGGTCCCTCCCCGCGCGCGCGCCGCATCCGCTCCAGCACGAGCCGCTCGTGGGCGGCGTGCTGGTCGACGATCACCAGCCCATCCTCGGCCTCGGCGACGATATAGGTCGCCGCCACCTGCCCGCGCGCGACGCCGAGGGGGAAGTGCGGCACTGACTCTGTCGCCGCTTCGGCGCGAGCGGCGGGGTGGGATTCGAAGAGGGCCCTTTCCTCCGTCACCCCGGCGAAAGCCGGGGCCTGCCTTGCTTGAAAGTCGAAGGCAGAAGGCAGGTCCCCGCTTTCGCGGGGATGACGGTCGAGTGCGCTGGTCCACATCACCGGCGCCGCGGCCTGGTCGTGGGCGGCGCTGCGGTGGCCGGCTTCGTCGAGCGCATGGCGCAGGCCGCCGACGATCAGCCCGCGCACCGCCGACGGATCGCGGAAGCGGACCTCGGTCTTGGCCGGGTGGACGTTGACGTCGACATCGTCGAGCGGGACGTGAAGGAACAGCGCGGCAATCGGGTGGCGGTCGCGGGCGATCATATCGCGATAGGCGGCCCTCAGCGCGCCGACCAGCAGCCGGTCCTTCACCGGCCGCGAATTGACGAACAGGAATTGCTGGTCTGACATGCCGCGGTTGAACGTCGGCAGGCTGATCACGCCGGTCAGGCCGAGCCCCTCGCGCTCGCAGTCGATGCCGACGCCGTGGCGGTCGAGCCCGTGGCTGAGCAGTTCCGCGACCCGCGCCGGGGCCGAGGCCGGTTGGAGCGACAGGATCCGCCGCCCGTCATGCTCCAATGTGAAGGCGACGTCGGAGCGCGCCATAGCCAGCCGCTTCACGACATCGAGGCAGGCGGCATATTCGGCGCGCGGAGAGCGCAAGAATTTGCGCCGGGCGGGGACCTTGGCGAACAGTCCTTCGACCCGGACCCGGGTGCCGGGCGGAAGCGCCGCCGGACCCTCGCCGGTTCGGGCGCCGTGGTCGATCTCGATGCGCCACCCGTCTCCGCCCCGCTCCCGGCTGTCGAGCGTCAGGCGCGACACGCTGGCGATCGACGGCAGCGCCTCGCCGCGGAAACCGAAGCTGGTCACCCGGTCGATGGCGCCGTCGGGCAGCTTCGACGTCGCGTGGCGCTCGAGCGCAAGACCCATGTCGGCCGGCGGCATGCCGCTGCCGTCGTCGATCACCTCGATCAGGTCGGTGCCGCCGCCGGCCAAGCGGATCGCGATTGTCCCCGCCCCGGCATCCAGTCCGTTCTCGACCAGTTCCTTCAAGGCGCTCGCCGGCCGCTCCACAACCTCGCCCGCGGCGATGCGATCGATCAGTTCGGAGGGCAGTAGCGTTATTGACATGTTAAGGGTCCTAGCCCAATCGAAACACTTCCGCGAAGTGTTGATTTTCTGCGGAATTTACAACGCCTTCACGGGCCGGGGTTTACTTATTCGTGAATGGGTTAGCGGCAGCGTTAACCGCCAGTCGCGGACTTAAAGAGAGACACAAAGCGGATGTTCTGGGCGCGCTGGTTCAAATGGATGTCGCACGACATGGCGATCGATCTCGGGACCGCCAACACTTTGGTCTATGTGCGCGGCCGCGGCATCGTCCTCAATGAGCCATCGGTGGTGGCGATCGAGACCATCAACGGGGTCAAGAGGGTCAAGGCCGTCGGCGAGGACGCCAAGCTGATGATGGGCAAGACGCCCGACCAGATCGAGGCCATCCGCCCGTTGCGCGACGGAGTCATCGCCGACATCGACGTTGCCGAGCAAATGATCAAGCACTTCATTCATAAGGTCCATGGC
>JBKJYX010000278.1:0-15920 GCA_046715575.1 Sphingomicrobium sp.
CGGCGAGCTAGAGCAGGTCAATCGCTCCGAAGGCGAGGAAATCGGCTTGAGGCTGTTCATCGGCCAAAGATCGGCAACGGTCGCCTCGTCCGACCTTTCCGATGACGCGCTGGCGGCGCTGGTCGAACGGGCGATGGCGATGGCCGCCGAGGCGCCCGAAGACGAGTATGCGGGACTTGCACCCGAGCAGCTGCTGCACCGTGGCGAGATCCCGATCCTCGACGCCGACGACGGGCAGGACCCCGATCCCGCAGCCTTGCGCACCCGCGCTCTCGCCGCCGAGCAGGCCGCACGGGCAGTTCCCGGCGTGACCAATTCCAGCGGCGGTTCGGCGAGCGCATCGGCTTCGACCCTCGCGCTGGCGACGTCGGCGGGTTTTGCCGGAGCCCACCGTGCGACCGGCTACAGCTGCTCGGCCGGGGTCATCGCGGGGGAAGGCGCGGGCATGCAGCGCGACCACGCGTGGCATAGTGCACGGCACTTCGAAGACCTCGATAACGCTGAGGAGATTGGACGCCTCGCCGGGACCCGCGCCGTCGCGCGGCTGAATTCGACGCGGCCCAGGCCCGGCCGGATGCCGGTGCTGTTCGACCCGCGCGTGGCGTCGACGCTGCTCGGCCATTTCGCCGGCGCGATCAGCGGCTCGGCGGTGGCGCGCAAATCGAGCTTCCTCCAGGACCGGCTGGGCAGCCAGGTCTTCGCCGCGGGAGTGACAGTTTTCGACGACCCGCTGCGCCCGCGCGGACTGCGATCGCGCCCGTTCGATAGCGAAGGGCTGAGTGTCGCGCGGATGGCGTTGGTCGCGGACGGAATGCTCAACAGCTGGATCGCCGAGAGCGCGTCGGCGCGGCAACTGGGCATTGCGCCGACCGGTCACGCCGCGCGCGGGGCGGGCGGCGCGCCGGGGGCATCGCCGAGCAATCTTTACATGGCGGCAGGGCCTCGCACCCGCGAGCAGCTCCTCGCCGCATTTCCCGAAGCGCTGCTGGTGACCGAGCTGATCGGGCAGGGCGTCAATTCGGTCACCGGCGACTACAGCCGCGGCGCTGCGGGGTTCATGGTGCGCGGCGGCGTCATCGCTGAGCCGGTCGCCGAGATCACGATCGCGTCCAATTTGATCGACATGTTCGCGACGCTTGAGTCGGCATCGGATCTCAAGCTGCGCCGCGGAATCGACGCGCCGACTTTGCTCGTGCCCGAGATGACGGTCGGCTCTAGCTGACTGCTCTCGCGGCAATCAGCTTGCGATCATTGTTTTTCCTTAACGGCTGCCCTGGGGACGGAAACCCGGGACCCAAAAGACATGGGTGATGATCTTGCGGCCGCCTTCGTTCTTTTCGAAGACATGCGGTCGGCCTTCGCGGTCGTAATCGATGGCCCGACCCCAGTCGGCCATGCTGTTGCCGCCTTCAAGGCTCCCGTCCGAAGCGCCGGGAGCAGCGGGCTTACCGACTTCGCGGACACCGAAGTTCGTCGAAGAGCCTGTATGCGGGTGTCCGGACCCGTACATCGCCGACGATTCGAGCATCTCGTAGTCATGCGCGAACGGATATTCGTTGCTCGGCCCGTAGTTGAAACCGTTGGTTACCAGCTGGCCGCCGGCCGGCGCATTGGTGTAATCCATGCAGGTGCCATCGTTATAGTTATCAAACGCCTCGTCAGTGTGGTCCAGGCCATAATCGTGCCCGATTTCCTGGCACATGACCAACCGCCGCCATGCTGGCGTGTTGTACTTGGCCGAGTTGAAATAGGTATCGTTGAGCTTGGTATAGCCCGACGTGATGTGGCCGCCCGAAATGGAGATGCCAGCAACACCGAGCCAGCCAGTCTGGCCGTAGGTGAGGTTGCACACCTCGATCCGGCCGGCGCCCGCCTTACATCGCCGAGCAGTGGTCCCGCCGTTAACCAGCGGGCTCTGGATCGCGGTGCTGTCGTTCCAGCTCTTTTCGCTGCTGACGTTAATGCCGTCTTTGTTGTTGCCGACCGCAACTTCAAGATAGCTGTCCCAAACATTCGTGACATTGTCGCCAACAGGAATAGCGAGTTCACCGGAACCTTTGTTCCAATGGTAGGTGCCCCACTGGTGGTCGGCCATCGCCGGGCTTCCCACCGCCAACGCGACAACGGACACCAGCGCCAAGCGCAGAACTGACTTTTTCATCTGAATGAACCCCCTGAACGGATGAAACCCAGTTGCCCCCTCTAACCCGCCGAGCGCTGGATCAAGGGCTCCTTAAACAGGCTGAACCGGCTTCGGGGCCGAGTCAAGTGCTTGATCGTGCACGACCTTCGCCACGCGCAGCCGCATGATCTCGATCTTGATGCAGTGGTTCATTACCACTTTGAGGCCGGCGGCTTCCGCGCGCGCCGCCGCCGCCTCGTCGATCACGCCGAGCTGCATCCACACCGCCTTGGCGCCAACCGCGATCGCCTGATCGACCGCTTCGCCGGCGGCATCGGAGCGCCGGAAGATGTCAACGATGTCGATCGGCTCGCCGATCTGCCCAAGCTCGCGCCAGACGAATTCGCCGTGGACATGCTCGCCGGTGATGTGCGGGTTGACCGGGAGCACGCGGTAGCCGTGTCTCTGGAGGAATCCCATCACGCCATGGGACGGGCGGTCGGGCCGATCCGACGCTCCGACCATCGCGATCGTGCGAGCGCTCCTCAGCAGCTCGGAAATGTCCTCGTCGCGGGTCAGCGGCATCACGGCTCTCCTGTCAGGTCCATCAATGCGTCAGGCGGCGGCGGTATCCAGCGCTTCGAGCAATTTGTCCGCGAGGGCCGCGAACGCCTCTGCTTCCGGCCCATCGCCGGCGGCCGGCGGCGTGCCGGCGTCGGACGCGGCTCGAAGCGCCATGGACAGCGGCAGGCGCCCGAGAAAAGCGATCCCGAGCTCGCTCGCCGCGGCTTCCACCCCGCCGCTCCCGAACGGGTCGGAGCTTTCGCCGCAATGAGGACAGACGTACCCGGCCATATTCTCGACGATGCCGAGCACCGGCACCTTGGTTTTCCTGAACAGGTCGATCGCCCGGGTCGCGTCGATCAGCGACAGGTCTTGCGGGGTTGAGACGATCAGCGCGCCCGCCGGCAGCGCCCGCTGGATCAGCGACAATTGAACGTCGCCGGTGCCGGGCGGCAGGTCGACGATCAGATATTCGGCATCGCCCCAATCGGCGTCGATCAGCCGGGACAGCGCGCCGGTCGCCATCGGCCCGCGCCAGGCGAGCGCGTGCCCGGCCGAAACCAGTTGCCCCAAGGACAGGAAATGCAGGCCGTGCGCGGCGACCGGAATCAGCCGATCGCCTACCGCCGTCGGTTTGGCATCGCTGCCGAGCAATTTGGGCTGCGACGGGCCGTAGATGTCGGCATCGATCAGGCCGACTTTCCTGCCGGTGCGGGCCAGCGCGATGGCAAGGTTGGCGGCCAAAGTCGACTTGCCGACGCCGCCCTTGCCGCTGGCGATGGCGATCAGCTTGCGGCCCGGCTGGGACGCGGTGAGGGCAATCCTGGCACTCTCGACGCCGGGCAGAGCAAGCGCCGCGGCGCGAAGGTCGCGCTCGAGCGCATCGCGGCTTTCCTCGTCGAGCCCGGTCACGTCCACGACCAGCGAGGCGATGGTTCCGACCAGCTTGCGCGAGCGGATTCTGGCCGCATCGGGGAACGCGTCGAGGCTGCTCAGCGGATCTTGCGGGTCGGCCATTGCCGGCGACATAGGAAGTCCGTGGACGCTTGCCACTGTTTTTCGAGTGCGACGCCACCTATACTGGGTTGCATGAGCATCTTATCGGGGCTGGGCGCGCGGGCTCGCGGCCTCTTCAGCGACACCAAGGGACCATGGGGTCCAACCGGCGGGGACGAACCGCCGCCGGACGACGGCGGCCGCGGTGGCCCGTGGGGCGAGCCGCCCAAGCGCGGGCGGCGGTCCAGCC
Organism: Sphingomicrobium sp.; assembly: GCA_046715575.1. Lineage (GTDB taxonomy): Bacteria > Pseudomonadota > Alphaproteobacteria > Sphingomonadales > Sphingomonadaceae > Sphingomicrobium. The sequence continues at coordinate 3,933 of JBKJYX010000278.1, forward strand.
CTTCGCCGTCGGGCAACGTTGCTTCGTTCGAGGATTTCCTGAGGCGCAGCCGGGCTCGCTTCGGCGGCAATGGCGGCGGCGGCGGCGGCGGTTTCCCGGGCCGGCCCGACCGCTCGATCGTCATGTGGGCGCTGCTCGCCCTGGTGCTGATGTGGCTGGTGTTCACCACCTTTCACAGCATTGCGCCCGAACAGCGCGGCGTCGTCACCCGCTTCGGCCGTTACTACACCACGCTGGGACCGGGGGTCAGCCTGACCTTCCCGTCGCCAATCGACCGCGTGCAAAAAATCGACGTCGAGAACATCCGCGTCGAGAATTTGCCGTCGCAGCCGGACGCGATGATGCTGACCGGCGACCAGAACATCCTCGACATCGACTATTCGGTCCGCTGGAACATCCGCGATCCCGAGCTTTTCATGTTCGAACTCGCCGATCCGCAGGAAACTATTCGCCAGGTGGCCGAAAGCGCGATGCGGGCGGTGGTCGCACGGGTCAGCCTGAGGGACGCGATGGGCGACCGCCGCGGACAGATTGAGGGCCAGGTGATGGAATCGGTCCAGCGTGTCCTCGATGGCTATCGCTCGGGAGTCCTGGTCCAGGGCGTGGCGATCAAGCGCGCCGATCCTCCCGAAGCAGTCAACGCCGCCTTCAAGGAGGTCAGCGCCGCCCAGCAGGACGCGCAGCGCTATGTCAGTCAGGCCACTGCCTACGCACAGCAGCTGACCTTCAAGGCCGAGGGTGAAGCGGGGGCGTTCGACAAGGTCTACGAGCAGTACAAGCTGGCGCCTGACGTCACTCGGCGCCGCATGTATTACGAGACGATGGAGGAAGTGCTGCGGAGGGTCGACAAGACGATCATCGAAGCCCCGGGCGTGATGCCCTATTTGCCATTGCCTCAGCCCCAGAAGAGACAGGCTCCGGCGGAGTCCGGACAATGATGGAACTCGTCCGCCGCCGCCCGCTGCTAACCGGGATCGCAGGCTTGCTCCTGCTGTTCATCCTTCTCGGTAGCTTTCCGATCGTGCCGGAAACCAAGCAGGCGGTGATCGTCCGCTTCGGCAAGCCAGTGCGGATCCTCAACCAGTTCAAGCCCAACCACCCGATTGGCGGAGAGGGCGCCGGCATCTCGTGGCGAATCCCGTTCGTCGAGAACATCGTCTGGATCGACAAGCGTGTGCTCGACGTCGACATGGACCGGCAGCAGGTGCTGTCAACCGACCAGCTGCGGCTCGAGGTCGATGCTTTCGCCCGCTACCGCATCACCGATCCGCTGCGGATGTACATTCGCGCCCGAACACCGGAGCGGGTGAGCCAAGCGTTGCAACCGATTCTCGGTTCGGAACTGCGCAACGAGCTCGGCAAGCGGCCATTCGCCTCCTTGCTTTCGCCCGAGCGCGAGGGTGTGATGGAGAACGTCCGCAACGGCCTCGATCGGGTAGCGCGGCAATATGGCGCCGAAATCATCGACGTCCGCATCAAGCGCGCCGACCTGCCCGACGGCACGCCGCTGGACAGCGCCTACGAGCGGATGCGCAACGCCCGCGAGCAGGAAGCCCGCTCGATCCGCGCCGAGGCCGCCAAGCGGGCCCAGATCATCCGCGCCGAAGCCGATGCGCAGGCGGCCAAGACCTATGCCGCGAGCTTCGGCAAGGACCCGGGATTCTATGACTTCTACCGGGCGATGCAGAGCTACCAGCGGACGTTCATCGGCGACCCGACAGACCGTCCCGCGCCGTCGACCATCATTCTGTCGCCCCAGAACGACTATTTGAAGGAATTCTCTGGACGCCCGCGCTGAATAATTGAACGAGCGCCCACTCGGGTTCGTTCAATCGGGATTAAGGCCAAAGCGGAATAAGGCGCATCTCGATTAGACAAGGCATCCACACATAAGCTTTGCTTCCGCCAGATAAGTCATGGAGTATCGATGAAGTCGAAGGAGTCCGGAAAAGTGCGCTACGCCTATGGGGTCACGATGGCTCTGCTGCTGGGGGGAACGGCGTTCTCGATCGCCAGCGGTCCGGTTGGTGCGCAGGTCGCTCAGAATGCCCCGGGCGCGATGTCACCGCGTCCCGGCGCGCCGATGTCGTTCGCCGATCTCTCGGCGAGACTGCAGCCGGCGGTGGTCAACATCTCGACCAAACAGCGCGTCCCGGTCACCGCGCAGCAGCAGACTGATCCGTTCGAGGAATTCTTCCGCCGCTTCGGGTCGCCGCAGGGACCTCAGGGGCAGCAGGGGCCGCAGGGCGGTGTGACGCCGCGGACCCGCGAGACCGGGTCGCTTGGCTCCGGTTTCATCATTTCGCCCGACGGCTACGTTGTCACCAACAACCATCTGGTCGCCGGTGCGACTGGCACCGGTACGGTCGACACCGTCACCGTCACTCTGACCAACCGCAAGGAATATACCGCGCGGATCGTTGGCCGCGACCAGACCTCCGACCTCGCTTTGCTCAAGATCGAAGGCTCGAACCTGCCCTTCGTCACCTTCGGCGACAGCACCCGCAGCCGCGTCGGCGACTGGGTAATCGCGATCGGCAACCCCTACGGCCTCGGTGGGACGGTCACCGCCGGCATCATCTCGGCGCTCCACCGCGGGATCACCGGGGTCGGTGCCTACGATCGATACATCCAGACCGACGCGTCGATCAACATGGGCAATTCGGGTGGCCCGATGTTCGATTTGAACGGCAACGTCATCGGCATCAATTCCGCGCTCATTTCGCCGACTGGAGCCAGCGTCGGCATCGGTCTGGCGATCCCCGCCGAGCTCGCCAAGCCGGTGATCGATTCACTGCGACGCGGCCAGCGGCCGCAGCGCGGCTATCTCGGCATCAGCCTGCAGCCGCTCGACGAGAATATCGCGCCGACCATGGGCCTGCCCAAGGACAGCGGCGAGATCGTCCGCTGGGTGCAGCCGGGCGCGGCCGCGGCGCGGGCCGGAATCCAGGCCGGCGACGTGGTCGTGCGGGTCAATGGCCAGCCGGTGACCCCCGACCAGACCGCATCCTATCTGATCGCCAACAATGCCGTCGGCGCTCGGATTCCGATCGACATCATTCGCGATGGCCGGTCCATGCGCATTCTCGCGACGGTTGCCCAGCGGCCGACCGAGGATCAGCTGGCCGCGCTGGCCGGCGGCACTCCAGGCGACGACTCCGCGGCCGGCGGCACCTCGCCCGGCCCGGCGCAACAGGCGCTTGGCCTGTCGTTGCAGCCGCTGACTCCCGAGCTTGCCCGCGCCGCCAAGCTTCCGCCGACCGCGCGCGGCGTGATCATCGCCGCGGTCGACCCGGGGAGCGACGGGGCCGACCAGGGGTTGCAGCGTGGCGATCTGATTATGACCGTCAATCGCCAGGCGGTGACGACTCCGGCGCAGGTCACGGCCGCGGTCGAAGCCGCGCGACGCGCCGGCCGCACGAGCGTGCTGCTGCTAGTCAAACGCGGTCCGGGCCCCGAGGCGTTCGTCGGAATCGATATCGCCGCTCGTTAGCGCTCGCTCACGCCAAGGAACCTTCCGCACCCCACTTGCGCTTGCACTCCGCGTCGGCAAAGTGGCGGCCGGAGGAGAGTCCCGCATGAGCGATTCCGCGATCTACATCGGCAGCGGTGCGGGGGGCGCAAATCCACAGCAACTGGAACTGTCCCGGGCCAACCGGCACGGGCTGATCGCGGGCGCGACCGGCACCGGCAAGACGGTCACTCTTCAAGGCATCGTCGAGGGCTTGAGCGCGGCCGGCGTCCCGACCTTCGTCGCCGACGTCAAAGGCGATCTTGCCGGGCTCGGCATGCCGGGCTCGGCAACCGCCAAGCCCCATGAGAATTTCGCCGCCCGCGCGGCGGAGATCGGCTACTCCGGTTGGCAGTACAGCGCCTGCCCGGTGCAGCTTTGGGACCTGTTCGGCGAACAGGGCCACCCCATTCGCACCACGGTCAGCGAGATGGGGCCGTTGCTGCTTTCGCGCCTGATGCACCTCAACGCCGTCCAGGAAGGCGTGCTGACGATTGTCTTTCACGTTGCCGACAAGGACGGGCTGCTGCTGCTCGACCTCGACGATTTGCAGACCATGCTGGTCGATGTCGGCGAGCGCGCCGACGAGCTGACGCTGACCTACGGCAATGTGTCGAAGACCTCGGTCGGCGCGATCCAACGCTCGCTGCTGCAGTTGCGCAGCCAGGGCGGCGACCACTTCTTCGGCGAACCGGCGGTCGATCTCGAAGATTTCCTCAAGCTCGACGACAGTGTCCACGGAGTCGTCAACATCCTTGCCGCCGACCGGCTGATGGCGAGCCCGCGGCTTTATTCGACGTTCCTGCTGTGGCTGTTGTCGGAGCTGTTCGAGGGCCTTCCCGAGGTCGGCGACCAGCCCAAGCCCAAGCTGTGCTTCTTTTTCGACGAGGCGCATTTGCTGTTCGACGACGCACCCCCAGCCTTGCTCGAGAAGGTCGAGCAGGTGGTGCGCCTGATCCGGTCGAAAGGCGTCGGCGTCTACTTCATCACCCAAAACCCGATCGACATCCCCGACCAGGTCGCGGGCCAGCTCGGCAACCGCGTCCAACACGCGTTGCGCGCCTTCACCCCGCGCGACCAGGCGGCGGTCAAGTCGGCCGCCGAGACCTTCCGCCAAAATCCGGACATCGACGTCGCCACCGCGATCACCGAATTGAAGGTCGGCGAGGCCCTTGTCTCGCTGCTCCAGCCCGACGGGGCGCCGTCGCCGGTCCAGCGGACGCTGATCAAGCCGCCGTCATCGCGCGTCGGGCCGCTGAGTCCTGAGGAGCGCAAGGTGCTTATCGCCACCGACGAAGTCGGCAGCCGCTACGACGTCGCGGTCGACCGTGAGTCCGCGCAGGAAATGCTCGCCGCCAAGGCCACCGAGGCGGCAGCGGCGGCGGCGGTGGTCAAGGCCGATACCGACGCCCAGCGCGCCGCGGCCGAGCAGGCCAAGGCGGATGCGGTCGCCGCGCGGGAGGCGTTGCGGCTGCAGCGCGAACAGGAGCGGCTCGCAGCCCAGCGCCAGCGCGAGGAGCAGCGCACCGCCGACCGTGCCGCGCGCGAAGCCGCCCGCCCGACCATGACCGACAAGATGATGCAATCGGCCGGACGCGCGGTCGCGAGCTCGGTCGGGCGCCAGCTCGGCACCCAGTTGCTGCGCGGCATCCTCGGAGGGCTGATGCGTGGTCGCTAAGAGCTGCGAGTTGATCGAGGCGCTGGAGCGTCAGTGGCGCGACGCGCTGTGCGCCAAGGACATGGAGCGATTGCGGTCGTTGATCCACCCGAGCTTCGTGCTGATCGGCACGCGGGCGAGCGGCCCGTTCACGCTCAACCGCGACGAATGGCTGGAGGCGATCCAGAGGCGGGAGCTGGTAAGCATCGAGCTTGATGTCAGCGATGCTCTGGTCCTCGACCAGGTGATGGTCGGGACCGTCGAGGCCAAGTGGTGCGTCAAATATCTCGGGCGCGAGATCGAGGATTGCGTGATGCTGACTGACGTCTGGGTGTTCGATGACGAGCGCTGGCGGGTGGTGCGGCGCCATTCGAGCCCGATCCCGGCTCCGGCCAGGAAAGAGGCATAAAATTCTCAGGGGGAGTTGAAGAATGGCGAGCAGCGCGGCACCCACATCCACGACCATCAAGGAACTGACGCTCAGGGGTATTGTCCTGGGCGCGCTGATCACCGTCGTGTTCACCGCCGCCAATGTCTATCTCGGCCTCAAGCTCGGCATCACGTTCGCGACCTCGATCCCGGCCGCGGTGATCTCGATGGCGGTGCTCAAGTTCGTCCGCGACGCGACCATCCAGGAAAACAACATCGTCCAGACTATTGCCTCGGCGGCGGGAACGCTGTCGGCGATCATCTTCGTCCTGCCCGGCCTGATCATGGTCGGCTGGTGGACCGGCTTCCCGTTCTGGCTGTCGGTCGCCGTGATTGCCTTGGGCGGCATCTTGGGCGTCATGTACTCGGTGCCGCTGCGGCGCGCGCTCGTCACCGGCTCCGACTTGCCGTACCCCGAAGGCGTTGCCGCAGCGGAAGTGCTGAAGGTCGGCGCGGGCGTCGGCGGTGCCGAGGAAAACCGCCGCGGGTTGAAGATGATCGTGCTGAGCTCGCTCATCTCGGCCGCCTACGCCATCCTCGCCCAGACCAAGTTTGCGGTGACCGAGGCGGCGCGCAGCTTCAACTTCGGCGCGGGGGCGACCACCGTCACATCCAGCCTGTCGATGGCGCTGATCGGGGTCGGCCATTTGGTCGGCATGGCGGTCGGCATCGCCATGCTCGTCGGGCTTATCATCAGCTGGTTCGTGCTGGTGCCGTGGCAGACCGGCCTTGCTGGCCTCGCATCGGCGGCCGACCTCGACACTCTGGTCGGGACGACGTTCCGCGAAAAAGTGCGATTTATCGGCGCGGGCACGATCGGCGTTGCCGCGATCTGGACCCTGCTCCGGATCATCGGCCCGATCGTCAAAGGAGTCACGTCGGCGATTGCCGCCAGCCGCGCCCGCAAGGTCGTCGGCCAGGACAGCCTACCGCTGACCGATCGCGATATCCCCATCGGCATCATCGGCTTGACGATCATCGGCTCGATGATCCCGATCGGCCTGTTGCTGTCGGCGTTCGCGCAAAGCGGCCCGATCGCCGCAGCCCCGGCGCTGACCATCGGCCTCAGCCTGCTCTACATTCTGGTCGCCGGGGCGATTATCGCGGCGATCACCGGCTACATGGCCGGCCTGATCGGCGCGTCGAACAGCCCGGTGTCGGGGGTCGGCATTCTGACCGTGCTCGGCATTTCCTTGATCCTCGTCGCCATCTTCGGGCGTGACCTCGGGGTTGACGCGTCGCAGAGTCTCGTCGCCTTTGCGCTGTTCGTCACCGCGATCATCTTCGGCGTCGCGACCATCGCCAATGACAATCTCCAGGATCTAAAGACCGGCCAATTGGTCGGCGCGACTCCGTGGCGGCAGCAGGTGGCGCTGATCATTGGCGTGATTTTCGGCTCGCTCGTCATCCCGCCGATCCTGACCATCCTCAACGACGCGTTCGGCTTCGTCGGCGCGCCCGGCGCGGGCCCCAACGCGCTCGCGGCACCGCAGGCGGCATTGATCTCGGCCATCGCGCAGGGCGTGCTCGGCGGCGACCTCGATTGGGGCCTGATCGGCCTCGGGGCGGGCATCGGAGTTGCAATCGTGATCGTCGATGAGCTGCTGCGCGCATCGAAGCGCGGCTCACTGCCGCCGCTCGCGGTCGGCATGGGCATCTATCTGCCGATGTCGCTGACGCTGCTGATCCCGGTCGGCGCCTTCATCGGCTATCTCTACAACAAGTGGGCCGCGCGAGCGCCCGATCCCAAGTTCGCCGAGCGATTGGGCGTGTTGATGGCGACCGGCCTGATCGTCGGCGAAAGCCTGTTCGGAGTCACCTTCGCGGCGATCGTCGGGGCGACGGATAATGATTCGCCGCTCGCTTTGGTCGAAGAGTTCGCGTGGGCGGTGCCGCTCGGCCTGGTCGCCTTCGCCGGCTCGATCGCCTGGCTCTACATGAAGACGCGGTCCGAAGCGGGCGACAAGCTCGCCAACGAGCCGGTTGTCGACGAGCCGCCACCGGCGGCGGTCCGCTGAAGTCTCAGCCCCGGCCGCGGTAAGGCGCGACGCCCTGGTCGGGGAGCCACAGCCCGGCCGGTGGCTCGCCCGACTGCCAGAAGACGTCGATCGGAATGCCGCCACGCGGATACCAATAGCCGCCGATGCGCAGCCACTGGGGCTTCATCTCTTGCGTCAACCGCTGGCCGATGCCGACCGTGACGTCCTCGTGGAAGCCGGAATGGTTGCGGAACGAGCCGAGAAAAAGCTTCAGACTTTTCGATTCGACGATCGTCTCGGCCGGCGCATAGTCGATCACCAGATGCGCGAAATCGGGCTGGCCGGTGACCGGGCACAGGGTCGTGAACTCGGGCGCCGCGAACCGCACCAGATAGAGCGCGCCGGGCTGCGGATTAGGCACATAATCGATCACCGCCGCTTCCGGCGAAGCGGGCAGGGCGCTCGATTTGCCGAGATGTCGCGTTTCCATGGCCGCGCCACCTAGCAGGCACGCACCGGCAAGCCTATCCTTGCCGGATGGACGATCTGGTCTCGACCCAATGGCTCGCCGACAACCTCAGTGCCGGCGACCTCGTCGCGGTCGACGCGAGCCTGTTCATGCCGGGCAGCGGCCGCGACCCCCGCGCTGAATTCGCCGCTGCGCACATCCCCGGATCCCGCTTCCTTGACGTGGACGGGCTGTCGGACAAATCCCATCCCGCGCCGCACATGCTGCCATCGGCGGCGGCGTTCGGCGAGGCGATGGAAGCGCTCGGCATCGGCCGCGACGACCGCATCGTCGTCTACGACAATTCGCCGATCCGTACCGCCGCGCGCGGCTGGTTCATGCTTCGCCACTTCGGCGCCACGAGCGTCGCGATCCTCGACGGCGGTTTGCAGAAATGGTTGGCGGAAGGGCGGCCGGTCGAAAGCAGCGAGCCGGCTTCTCGCAATACCCATTTCGAGGCGGTTGAACGCGCCGGCGAAGTCGTCCGCCTAAGCGACATTCTCGCCGGGCTCGGCGCCGCCTTGATCGACGCGCGCGGCAAGGCCCGCTTCGACGGCAGCGAGCCCGATCCGCGCCCCGGGGTGGTGGTTGGGCACATCCCGGGATCGCGCAACCTGCCGTTCGCGGCGCTCTACAAGGACGACGGCACCTTCCGCAGCCGCGATGAGATCGCCCAGACCTTCGCGGTGGCCGGGGCCGATCCGCACGCGCCGTTCGTCGCCACCTGCGGGTCGGGCGTCACGGCCAATTCGCTGATCTTCGCCGCGCACCTGCTCGGCAACCGGTCGACGCGGCTGTACGACGGGAGCTGGAGCGAATGGGGCGCCGATACCTCGACGCCCAAGGAAAAAGGCCCCGCTTAGCGGCGCATCAGCCGCGAAACATCTTCCAGGCCGAGGCGGATTTCTTCCGAGAGCCTCAGGCTGGCCGCGGCATTGGGCTCACGGCCCGCGGCGCGCTCGGCCAGCAAGGCTTCCAGGCCCGCCGCCGCCGCGCTCGCGGTGCGGCTGCTGCGGCCGTCGAAACAGCGGTTCCTGGACTTGCTCGCCTCGCTCCAGCTGGCCGCCAGCTGCTCGTCCTCATTCGGGTCCGAAGCCGGGCCGCCGCCGAACGGATCGACCAGCCGCAGGGCGTGGCGAATGCTCGCCAGCCGCGCCAGGGCCTCGGCATAAGGCTCGGGTGCGAGCCGGGGCGACTCGTCGATGTGCGGGACGGGAGCAAGATGAAGCATGGCGAGGCGGTAAACCGCGGACGGCTAACAAAGAATGAATCAGCCTTCGGATTCGGCCTCAAGGTCGCGCAGGATCCAGCCGCGCTGCGGGATGGTCTCGATGAACTCGTGCCCGCTCGACGCCATCCGCAATTTCTTGCGCAGCTTGGAGATGAACACGTCGATGATCTTGGGCTGGGGCTGGTCGTCGGCGCGGCGATAAAGATGCTTGAGCAGCATCGCCCGGGTGACGACGTTGTTGCGCGCGAAGGCGAGCAATTCCAGCACCCGATATTCCATCTCGGTGATGCCGATCGGATGGCCGTCGATGCGGATCAGGCGCTGCACCTGGTCGACCGCCAGGCGGCCGCCGCAGAGAGTCTCCGGCATTTCCCCGCCCGCCGCCTTCAACGACGCCAATAGTCGCGACGATGCTTCCTCGCTGTCTTCGGCGGTGAGGGTGGTTGGCGAGCCGATCAGCGCCTGCTGGAGGTCGGCCAGTGCCTTGTGCGCTTCCTCGAGCAGCCGCGAGCCTTCCTCGAATCGGCGGCGCGACCGGTCGACCATCGATTCGACCTCGACCAAGCGGGCGGAAAGCGTCTCTTCAGCCATCGGTGCGGTTGCTTCCCCCTGTTTCTCCGGGTCCTACTGCGAAACCCGCGACGTTGCGACGTTGCTGTCGCCCTGCGCCGTGGCGAGGATCGTCGCGGTAACCGTGCCCTTGTCGACGATCCGGGTGTTGGGGTCGCCGGCGCTGGACTTGGCCCCGACCGCCGCACGGTCGCGCCCGGCGCTCTCGAGCAGGCTGGTTTCGGCGCTGCTGCGCGGTGCCGGACCGCCGAACAAGGCTTCGATCGCCTGCGATTGCGCGTCCGCCGGGCTGACCGAGGCGGTGCCGGGGGCCGGCGGCGTCAGCGTGTAATCGGGCGGGATGATGAGCGGCGCGTTGCGCACCACGGCGAATTCGTCCGGCGCGGCGCGGCTTCCGCCCAGCATTGCACAGCCACTGAGCGCGGGCAGCACCAGGAGGGCGGGAATCAATTTACGCATGCTCGATATTCTCCTTGGGCCGCTCATCCTTGATGAGGAAGGCGCGCAGTAACAGGATGACGACGCCAATGCTAATCGCTGCGTCGCCGACATTGAAGACCAAAAACGGGCGGACGTCGCCAAAATGCAAGTCGGCGTAATCAACCACATAGCCGAAGCGGATGCGGTCGAGGATATTGCCGAGCGCGCCGCCGAGCACCATGCCCAAAGCGATCTGGTCGCCGCGCTGTTTCTCGCGGCCGATCCACACCGCTACCCCAATCGCGATCGCGCCGGTCACCGCGACCAGGATCCAGCGGCCAATGTCGGTCTCGGCGTTGAGCAGCCCGAGCGAAATTCCGTTATTCTCGGTCCAGGTCAGGTTGAAGATCGGCAGCAGCACGATTTGGCGCACGCCCTGCAGCTCCAGCGGCCCGGCGACGATCCATTTGGACAACTGGTCCAGCGCGAACACGATCGCGGCGACCGTGAAGCCAAGCTTGCGATCAATCATTCAGCACGTCCTTGCACCGGTCGCACAAGGCGCCGTCCTCGGTCACTTCGGGCAAATAGCGCCAGCAGCGCCCGCACTTGCGATTGTCGGTCTTGGTCACGGTCACGGCATCGCCTTGTTTGACTGACGACACGATGAACAGCTCGGCGAGTTCCTTAGGCGGAGCGAGCAACTCAGGCACTGTCACCTCGGCCTCCAGGCTCGATCCGATGACCTTGTCACGGCGCAGCGGTTCAATGGCTTCGGTGACCTCGGTGCGCAGCTCCCGCAGCTTCGCCCAGCGTTCGTCGATATCGTTGGCGGCCAGCGGCAGATCGGGCCATTCGAGCAAATGGACCGATCCCGCGTCGGGAAAGCGCGTGCCCCACACTTCTTCGGTTGTGAACACCAGCACCGGCGCCAGCCATCGGACCAGCGCGTGGAATAGGGTGTCGAGCACCGTCCGGTACGCGCGGCGCGTGTCGTATTGCCGCGCGGTCGCCGGATTGACGGCGCAATAGAGGATGTCCTTGCGAATATCGAAATAAAAGGCCGAGAGATCGTTGTTGGCGAAATCGGAGAGCAGCCGAGTATAGGTATTGAAGTCGAAATCCTCGACCGCCTGGCGGAGCTTGCCGTCGAGGTTCGCCGCCAGTTGGAGCATGTAGTTTTCGAGGTCGGGCATCGCGATCAGATCGATCCGATCCTCGTCGTCCGAGAAACCTTCGAGCGCGCCCAGCAAATATCGAAACGTGTTCCTGAGCTTGCGGTACTGATACGCCACCCCGCCCAGGATTTCCTTGCCGATCCGGTGGTCCTCGGTGAAATCGACCGACAGCGCCCACAGCCGCAGGATGTCGGCGCCATGCTCCTTCATCAGGTCGAGCGGGTTGATGGTGTTGCCGAGGCTCTTGGACATTTTCATGCCCTTGGCGTCCATCGTGAAGCCGTGGGTCAGCACCGCGTCGTAGGGCGCGCGGCCGCGGGTGCCGCAGCTTTCCAAGAGCGACGACTGGAACCAGCCGCGGTGCTGGTCTGAGCCTTCGAGATAGAGGTCGGCGGGCCAGCGCTGGTCGGGCCAGCGGCCGCTTTCGAGTGTGAAGACATGGGTGCAGCCGCTGTCGAACCACACGTCGAGGATGTCGGTCTGGCGCTCGTAATCGGCCGGGTCG
>JBKJYX010000279.1:0-4938 GCA_046715575.1 Sphingomicrobium sp.
CGGAAGACGAACACCGACATATCCGTGCTCGGCGCAGTGGGGGCTGGCAGCAATGCCGGCCCCCATTTCTGTTTGGGGCAAGGCATTCCACTTGCATCCCTGATTGATTGGCCCCGAATGCCAGTAGGACCAATCGGTCCATTTTGGCGGCAAGCGTAACGCGGGACTCAGGTCCACCTGCCAACAGCTCGGTCTTCGATGACAACGAGGACTGCGATGACCGATCTTACCAAATTGCGCGACGAGCACAGCGAGATCGTGAAAATCGTCGGCAAGCTCCGCTATCTGATCAGCCAGCCCAGTCCGCCGCCGCAGCTCCACCTGTTTGCCCTTCGTCACGAGCTTTCCGCGACCCTGATCGCCCATCTCAAGACCGAGGACTGGATTCTCTATCCGGAACTGATGGCGAGCGCCGATACGCGCGTCGCCGCGATCGCGCGCGAGTTCAGCGAAAAGATGGGGGGTCTTGCTCGGGCGTACCGAGACCATTGCCAAAGTTGGAGCGCCGATGCGATCGCGGCCGACTGGGCAGGATATTGCAGCGCCAGCCGCGGCCTGATCGATGCGCTGAACAGCCGCATCACACGCGAGAACCGCGACCTTTATCCGTTGCTCGAAAGTCTCGCCCGCGCCGCATAAGTGGATTGCTTCGTCACTCCGTAACTCGCAATGGCCCTTTCTCGCAGCGACAAGCGGGAGGCCGAACATGAGCCAAATCTTCGAATATATCGCGAGCAGGGTCGCAGCGGCTGCGGGGCGGCCGATGGCATTCGTCGGCGCATTTCTGATCATCGTCGTCTGGGGATTGTCGGGCCCGGTCTTCGGCTGGTCGGACACGTGGCAATTGGTGATCAACACCGGGACGACGATCGTCACCTTCCTGATGGTGTTCCTGATCCAGAATGCGCAGAACCGCGACGCCTGCGCGATCCAGGCCAAGCTCGACGAGCTGATCCGCGCGGTCGGCCATGCGCGCAATGAATTCATCGGCATCGAGCATCTGACCGAGAAGGAATTGAATGCGATCCGCAGGGCGCTGGAACAGGCCGGTGGTGACGAACAGATCCGGCACGACGCGATCGCGCGGCTGATCGCGCGGCGCTAGAAGGTGCCGAGGCCCTTCACTGCACGATGATCGTCGAGCGCATCCCCAGCATCTTGTGGAATGGGCGGCCGCAGTGGACAGAATAGCGACCCGCCCTGGGGATCAGCGTCACGTTGGCGATTTGGCCAGGGCGAAGGTCGACCTCGCCGCCCACGACGCGGCCGGACAGGATGCGCGCCGAGCGGAAGAAACTCCTGGCGGTGAAATCATGGCCCTTGCCGGCGCGGTTGACGAACTGGAGCGTCACCGGCGCTCCGGCGCGCAGCCGGATCGGCGTCGGGGCATAAGCATAACTGACCAGATCGATGACCTGCACCGGGGCCGGCTGCGCCACCGCGGCGCTTGGCACCGAGGCCAGAGACAAAGCGGCGATTGCCGCGGCGCGCAATGCTGACATCGGCGTCACTCCTCAACGGCCGGTCGCCCCCGACGGCCGGATTCCCTGCCGCGATGTAACGAATATGGCGGAAGGTAAGGCCCGCGCCTCAAGAGATCACCCTGCCGATCAGCATCGGGCCGACCTGGCGCGATCCGCCCTCGAAAAAGCCGACCTCGCCAGTGAACTCCTGCGGGTTGTGAAACGTGCCGAACAGTATGTCGAACAGCGGCAGGTCGCCGTAATTGCGCGCGTGGACGCCGCGCTCGTGGTGGTAATTATGGCTTTCCGGCCGCTGGACGATGAAGCCGAGCCAGCGCGGCGTCTTGATGTTGGCGTGCTGGAACAGGCCCATGAAGGTCGCTGTGAGGTTGATGACGATCGCCGCTTCGGCGCCGATGCCCAGCCCGAGCACGAGCATCAGGCTGCCGACGAAGGTGAAGCCCAAGGTATCGAACGGGTGGAAGTAGAGCGCCCCCCAAATGTCGACCCGCTCGGCGCTGTGATGCATCTGGTGGAACCAGCGCCACAGGAACGGCGTGTTGTGCATCGTCCGGTGCCACGCATAAATGCCGAACTCGAGCGCCAGGAAGCCGCCGGCAATCTGCGCCCACAGCGGCAATTGATCGCCGGCCAGCAGCCGGTGCTCGCCGAGCCAGCCGTCCCAGAACAATGGCGCGTAGGTCGTCAGCGCCAAATAGAGCAGCATGAAGCCGATGCCCTTGAGCCGCCACCGGGTTACTTCCGGGAAATTGCGTCCGCGTGAAATGAGCTCAAGCAGCGCGAACCCTGCGAACAGGCCAATCGCGAAATAATGATAGATACCGATCACGGCGTTTCCCCCAATGCAAAGGTGCAAACTGAAGGGCGCTGTTTAGGCGCTGTCCCCAGGGCGCTCTAGCAGCTTTACGGTCGGTTTTCAGCCGATGGAAAAAAGCGCGCCTTTCCGTTAGGTTGGGTCGATCGCGCAGGGGGATGATGCGGCATGTTCGAAAAGCTCGTCGAGAAAACTGGACCCGCGGTGCAGTTGGATGTCGCCTCGCAGACCAAGGGCGAGCGCACCCGCGAGCGGATTCTCGACGTCGCCTACCAATCGATCGTCGAAAAGGGTTTCGCCGCGACCTCGATCGAGGAATTGGTCGAGGCGGCGGGCATCACCAAGAGCGGCTATTTCTACCACTTCCGCGACAAGAACGACATGGCGCGGCAGCTGTTCGAGCGCTTCCTTACCGAGGACGAGGGAATTCTCGATAACCTCGCGACGCGGGCGCGAGAGCTCAGCGACGACCCGCTGCAAAGCTTCCTGATTTTCCTCAACCTGTACGCGCAGATGATGGACGACATGGAGACGCTGCATCCCGGCTGCATGGTCGCGTCGATCACCTACCAGGAGCGGATGTTCGACGCCGAAGTCCGGCAAATGAATGTCGATTATTTGCTGAGGATGCGGCGTCGGTTCGTCGGCTGGCTCGATGACATCATCGCCAGGCATCCGCCCGCCGCCGAGGTCGAAATCGATGGACTTGCCGACAATCTGACGGCCATCGTCGAAGGCGCTGTCCGACCAAGACCTGATGGGCCGGCAGACCCGGCTATTTCGCAATCATGTGAAGTTGATTTTCGGCGCTTAGACTGCACCCCAGCCCTCTCCCGTTAACACGGGAGAGGGAGCGGGAGGTTGTAGCTAGGCTTCGAGCCCGTGCTTCAGCGCGCTGACCTGGTCATGGCCGGAGCGGACCGACTGAAAAGTGCGCTCGACGACGGACCGGCTTTCGCCCGACAAATAGCCGCTGTTGAGGGCGGCTTCGAATTTCTCCTTGAGATAGTCTTCGCCGCGCTCGACCTCGTCGACGATCGCTTTCTCGTCGCGCCCGGCGATCGCGGCCTTGAGGTCGAGGAAACGCTGGTGGACTTTGCCCATGAACGTGCCGCCGTCCTCCGGATCGCCGCCAAGCCGGCGCACTTCGGTCCGGAGGTCCTCGAGGACGCCGCGGCGCTCGCTGGCGCGCTCACGAAACATCTGTTGGAGGCGGTTGGAATCTTCGAGGTTAGCCGCGGCATCCTCATAGCCGGTGACGCTGTCGGTCAAGGTCGCGATCAATGTGTTGAGGGTGGTGATTTGTACTGAATGGGTGTGGTCGGTCATCGAAACGAAGCTCCCGCAAATGGATTATCCCCTGTCCTGCATGAACGCGTGAGATTTCAATGGGATGCGCGTCGCGGTACCATTTGAGGTGACCAGCGCTTTCAGGCGGTTGAGCTGAAGCGCTGTGCTGCCAAGGTCTGAGGGGGTCGGCGCGATCGGCCGGCTAGCCGCCAACTCCCGGCAGGCGCGCGGCGATCGACGCCCAGTCGGCCCCAGTCCAGAATACGACGAGCGGAATCGCGACCGAGACGGCTCCCATGGTGAAACCGAGCCAGGTTGCGGTGTGAATTCGGCCCTGCGTGCGCCGGTCCCAAACGAACAGCGGAATGAACAGCGCCAGACAGAGCAGGAACTGGAGGGTGAAGCCGATCAGGGTCGGCGGGGCGATCGGCAGGCGGCCGATCGACGGACCGGCGACAATGAGGATTGCGGCGCTGAGCATCGCCCGCTTGTGCGACGGCGCGTTGCGGCGGTGCGCCCAGCCTTGCCAGATCAGGATTGCAAAGGGGATGATCACCGCCAGCGGGACGATGGTCCAGGTCAGGGGATCCGTAAACGGTGGCTGGGTAGCCCGCTCGACCGCCCATGTGGCCGTTAGGTACATCGCCGGGATCAAAGCCACGGCGAGCACCACGGTCAGCGCGCCCAGCTTCATGTGGAGATCGCGGCGGCCGGCGGCGACGAGCTGCGTCTGGGCAACGACGGCCAGCATCCACATGGTGAAGACGCCGCCATGCAGCAGCACCGACGGCGGCAGCGTCGGGTTGGGCCGCGGATAGGACGGGACGACGCCGCGCAGGTAGAAGCTCGGCGCGAAACCGATGAATACCAATGCGACCAGGAACAGGGCCATGCGCGAATAGAATTTGCGTTCGGCGGACCGGCATTCGGCCGGCGAAGAGGCTACGGTAGCCATGAAACTCCTCCCCCAAGGATCACTGACGATGGTCAAATCCTAGCGCGCAATGACCCGGCTGCAAAGCAGCGGAGAATGGGAATTCTTCACCGGCTGGCGTGCGTGTAGCCGCGTGGTATGAGAGTGGCCGTCACGCGCCATGGAGGGTTTATGAAAGCGACGATCATCTTGCTTGCTGGACTGGCGATCGGCATGTCGCCGGCGGTTGCCATTGCGGCGCCCACGGACATTGCGGCGGCCGTGGCCGCACCGGCCCGGACGGCCGATAATGTCAAGCTCGACGAGGGACGCAAGCCGGCCGAGGTGCTGGGCTTTTTCGGGCTCAGGAAGGGCAGCAAAGTCATCGATATGTTTGGCGCCAATCAATATTGGGCGGAGATCATGGCGCCGGTCGT
>JBKJYX010000280.1:0-3095 GCA_046715575.1 Sphingomicrobium sp.
TCTTTGGCGAGCGCAGTCGGCTCGGTGAGGCCGATCGACCAAATCCGCGCGAAATCGGCATTGTTTACGATGCTTTGTACGAGCGCGGTGTAAAGACCGGAGTGCGCCTGCGAAGACGAGCCGCGAATTGCCGCAGTCGCGTGCTTGAGCTGGAAACCGACGAAAATCAGCGAAGCGATGACCGCGATGGCAGACGCTATCTGGGCAACAAAGGATGCTTGCTCAAGAGTCATGCGACGCTCCGTTTCTTTCCAAGCTGACGCGCCAACACCAGCAGTATTCTAACGTGTCCGCTTTCCACCCTAAACGGGCTTCCGTTAGGGACGGCTAGCCAAGGGCAGGTCGCGGGTCGTAGTGGTTTTCCTGTTCCGTGATTTGCCCATCGATGATGTGGAAGACATCGCTTACGCGCAGCACCGCACCGGGAGGCTGAGAAAGGGTTATGAAGGCGCGCCCGCTAGCCCACTCCCCCTCCACGAGCAGGTTCTTCACTTCAACCCGTTCGAGAATGGGAAAAACACCTTCGAAGAATGCCATGATCGCCTTTCTCCCACGAATTGGCTTTTCCAGGCCGTCGGGACCCAAGGGTGCCCAAAGGATCGCATCCTCGGCGTAAGGAACGGCCGACATGTCCTTGCCGCTCAGTCCATCAAAGTAGGTTTGCGCAACCTGTTTGGGATTCATGTCGCCTCCCCCGTTTGCCCGAACTACGAAAATACGCTTCCGAAAAGAGTGTGTCGATAAACAGCTCGAACGTCCGTTTTCTACCCCTAGCGGACATTTGCACGCTTAATCGTCCTCATCATCGTACCCCACCAGGTTTAGCTCGCGCGCCTTGATCTGGTGGGTCATGCACCAGTGCATCAGCGCGTCTTCCCGCCCGTGGGTGATCCACACTTCCTTGGGCGCGACGTCGCGGATGGTCTGGGTCAATTCGTCCCAGTCGGCATGGTCGGAGATCACCAGCGGCAGCTCGACATTGCGCTGGCGCGCGCGCTGGCGAATCCGCATCCAGCCCGACGCCATCGCCGTCACCGGATCGGGCAGGCGCCGCGACCAGCGGTCGTTCAAGGCGCCGGGCGGGCAGATGACAATGTGCCCGGCCATCTCTTGCTTGGTCGCGCCGGCGCAGGGGCGAAGCTCGCCCAGCGGCACGCCTAGCTCCTCGTAGAGATTGCAAAGGCTCTCCATCGCCCCGTGGTAGTAGATCGGGTCGTGATGGCCGCGCGCCCGAAGCTCGGCGATCACCCGCTGCGCCTTGCCGAGCGCATAGGCGCCGACCAGCACGCAGCGCGACGGGTCCGCGTGCAACCGGTGGAGCAGCCGGTCGATCTCGCTGCCGGTGTCGGGGTGGCGGAACACCGGCAGGCCGAAGGTCGCTTCGGTGATGAAGATGTCGCATGGGACAGGCACGAATGGGGCGCAGGTCGGGTCGGCGCGACGCTTATAGTCGCCGGACACGACCACGCGCTCGCCGGCGAAGTCGAACACGATCTGCGCCGATCCGAGGACGTGGCCGGCGGGGACGAAGCGGACGTCGACCTCGCCGATGCGGATCGTCTCGTCGTACGCGACCGGATGGCCCGCCTGCTCGCCGTAGCGCACGCCCATGATGGCCAGCGTTTCCGGGGTTGCCCACACCGCGCCGTGGCCGCCGCGCGCATGATCGCCATGGCCATGGGTGATCAGCGCTTTCGGTTTCGGCACCGAGGGGTCGACCCAGACGTCGGCCGGGGCCACATAGATGCCTTCCGAAGAAGGCTCGATCCAGGAACCCAAGCGCGCCATCGCGAGCTATAGTGAATTAGCAGCCGGGCGGTTCCCGGCGGACGGAGGTGATCAATGGACGAAACGCTGTGGGGCCTGATGACCATCGTTGGCCCGGCCATCCTGTTGGTCCTGTTGATCTGGGTGGTGATCCGCTCGCGGCGTAAGGCCGGCCAGCCGACCGATACCACCCGCCGCACCGAGCAGGCGACCGACAAGCTCTACGACGCCGAGGAGCAACGCCGCCGCGAAGGGACCGACGACCTCTGAACGGCCCGGCGCTACCCGAAACTCTCGAGCGCTGGTTCGAGGCGCGTGGCTGGCAGCCCCGGCGGCACCAGCTCGAGATGCTGGAGCTGGCGCGGCGCGGGTGGAGCGGGCTGCTGGTGGCGGCGACTGGCGCGGGCAAGACGCTGGCGGGGTTCCTGCCGACCATCTGTGAACTCATCGAGCGACCGGCCGAGGGACTGCACACGCTCTATGTGTCGCCGCTGAAAGCGCTCGGCGTCGACGTCCAGCGCAATTTGCTCAGCCCGATCGGCGAGATGGACTTGTCCATTCGGGTCGAGACGCGCAGCGGCGATACGCCGTCGGACCGCAAAGCGCGGCAGCGGGCGCGGCCGCCGCATATCCTGCTGACGACGCCTGAATCGCTGAGCCTGCTGTTGAGCTATCCCGACAGCGCAACCTTGTTTGCGGGGCTGAAGACGATCGTCGTCGACGAGCTCCACGCCTTCGCCAAGGAGAAGCGCGGCGACTTGCTGGCGCTGTCGATGGCCCGGCTGCAGGCGTTCGCGCCGGGGCTGCGGCGGGTTGGCCTGTCGGCGACGATCAGCGATCCCGAGGCTTATCGCGGCTGGCTCGCTCCCGACGCCGACGCGGAATTGGTCGACCTGATCACCGGCGATCCGGGGGCCGAGCCCGAGCTGTCGATCCTGATCCCGGACGGCAAGATCCCCTGGTCGGGGCATTCCGGGCGGCATGCCGCGCGCGAGGTGATGGAGCTGATCGAGGGTCACAAGACGACGCTAATCTTCTGCAATACCCGCAGCCTCGCGGAGCTGATTTTCCAGGATCTGTGGGCGGTCAACGACAGCACGCTGCCGATCGGCATTCACCACGGCAGCCTGGCCTTGGAAGCGCGGCGCAAGATCGAGGCGGCGATGAGCTCGGGCAAGCTGCGCGGCCTGGTCTGCACTGCGAGCCTCGATCTCGGCGTCGACTGGGGCGACGTCGACCTGGTCGTCCAGATGGGCGCGCCGAAAGGCTCATCGCGGCTGCTCCAGCGCATCGGCCGCGCCAATCACCGCCTCGACGAGCCGTCGAAG
>JBKJYX010000281.1:0-8479 GCA_046715575.1 Sphingomicrobium sp.
AGCGTCAGCCGGTGGGCGAAATCCTCGATCATCCGATCCTCCCTTCCGCCAAATCCGCGTCCGGCACCGCCGCGAGCCTCGTCCGCGCGCTCCGCAGCGCCGCTTCGCAATGATCCAGCGCTTCGGCGGCTGGCGGCGAGTCCCGAAACAGGCTGATGCGCAACGCATGCTCCCAACCGTCGCCGCCGTCGAGCGTCCGCCGCCACAGCTCCGCTCGCCGGTCGAGCCCGCCAACCAGCTTGCGCACGGTCTTGCCGACGGTCGGGTCGCCGATGCCCAATTGACGATGCTCGGCGTCCATCGCCTCGACGAACCGTTCGGCCAGCGCCACCGCGGCGGTCCGAGCGACGTCGCCGCCCTGCTCCAGCCGGACGGTTACCATCGCGACGATCGTCGCCAGCACCGCGAATCGGCCGTCGATGGTGTCCGGCACTTGCCCTTCGATAAACCAGTGCGGCTGGCGGGCCTCGGCCACCAGCGCTTCGAACAGCGCCGCCCCGCGGCTCGGCGTTAATCGTGGGAACAGGAAGCGCAGCATAGGGTCGCTCGGATGGTCCTTGGTCGGCAAAGGCTTGCGCCTCCGCATGTCCGGCGCATATTGAGGCCACCCGGCCGCGGCGCAAGCGTCACGCGTCAAATGGTTCACGCGTCCCTGCGGGCGAGGAGAGGTTCAAGGGTTATGAGTGTTGCGGTGTTGAAAGGCGTTATGGCGATGTCGGCTGCGGCCCTGCTGGCGGGCTGCTCGAGCCTGGGTGTCCGCGATCACCGCGGGGCGGTGATCGACAAGGAACTCGCGTCCGCGATCCAGGTCGGCGTCGACAATAAGGATTCGGTGAGCAAGACGCTCGGTCGGCCGACCTTCACCGGTCATTTTGCTCCCAACGACTGGTACTATGTGGCGCGCGACACCAAGACCCTCGCCTTTCGCGACCCGAAGGTGCTCGATCAGACCGTGCTTCACATCCGTTTCGATCAGGCGGGCAACGTCACGCGGGTCGATCGTACCGGCAAGGAACTGATTGCTTCGGTCGACCCAGCGAGTGGCAAGACACCGACCCTGGGCCGTAACCGCAGCTTCTTCGACGAGCTGTTCGGCAATATCGGCACGATCAGCCAGCCCGGACTTCCCGGCAGCGGCGGCGGTCGACCTCCGCAGTAGACTCGCGCGTCTTTCTCGCGCCGCGGCTTTGCCCTAAGCCTTGGCCATGACCGCCACTCCCGCCGGCATCACCTATGCCGACTATCTCGCGCTGGACCGGCTGCTGACAGCGCAGAAGCCGCTGTCCAGCCTGCACGATGAAATGCTGTTCATCGTCATTCACCAGACCAAGGAGCTGTGGCTGAAGCAGATGCTTCACGAGCTCGGACTGGCGATCAGCCTCCTCGACCAGGGCCAGTTCGCGGCGTCCTACAAGGCGATGGCCCGGATCGGCCGGATCCAGTCGGTGATGACCTTGTCGTGGGACGTTTTGTCGACCCTGACCCCGGTCGATTACACCGCGTTCCGCGACGTGCTCGGGACCGCCTCGGGCTTCCAGTCGGTGCAGTTCCGGGAGCTGGAATATCGGCTCGGGATCAAGGACCCGCGCTTCCTCGAACAATATGCGGCTGGCGACGACGCCCGGCTTCGGCTCCAGGCGGCACTCGACGAGCCGAGCCTGCGCGACGCGTCGCACGCCGCGCTGGAGCGGGCGGGGTTCGACCTCGGCGACCGCTCGGAGGCGGCGATCGGCGAGGTGTGGCTCGTGGTCTACCGTGATGCGGAACGCTGGTTCGACCTGTACCAGCTCGCCGAGAAATTGGTCGATATCGATGATGCCCTGGCGATGTGGCGGCACAAGCATGTGCTGACGGTCGAGCGGATCATCGGCAACAAGAGGGGCACCGGCGGCTCGGCCGGCGCGGCCTATCTGCGCTCGACGCTCGACAAGCGCGCCTTCCCCGAATTGTGGTCGATGAGGACCGGCCTTTGAGTTTCAAGGAGCTGTTCTCAAGGAGCCTCGGCGCCGATCCCGCCCGGCTGCACATGGCGGCGCACAGCCATCATTTGTGGCCGGACGCCAGCTTCGAAGAGCAAGTTGAATGCTGGCAAGACGCCGCCCGTCTCGCCGACCGCAAATGGGACAAAGTCATGGGCGAGGTTTGGCCGCAAGCGCAGCGCCATGTCGCCGCCGAGCTTGGCACCGGCATGCCCGACGCGATCGTGTTCGCGGCCAACACCCATGACTTCCTCATCCGCCTCGCCGCCGCCGCGCCGCGCGCCGATCCGCGCCGTCTTCGAGTGCTGATGAGCGACGGCGAGTTTCACAGCGCCCGGCGCCAGTTCGCGCGCTGGGCGGAGGATGGCTGGCTCCAGCTCGAGACGGTGGATGCCGAACCCTTCGACGATTTCACCGAGCGCTTCCTGGCCGCGGCCCGGAGCGGCGGCCATGACCTCATCCTCGTCAGCCAGATCCTGTTCGGCAGCGGCCGCCGCTTCGACGGCGTCGAGGAGCTCGCCAATCTTGGCAAACCCGGCGGCCCGTGGGTGGCGATCGACGGCTATCACGCTTTCATGGCCTTGAATCAGCCATTTCAGGAAACTGCTGCACAGTCCGCATTCTACCTTGGCGGCGGCTACAAATATGCGATGGCGGGGGAGGGCTGCGCCTTCCTCCACGCACCTCCCGGCTTCGGGCCGCGGCCGCCGGTCACCGGCTGGTTCGCCGAGTTCGAGGATTTGAGCCTGCCGCCCGATATGGTCGGTTATTCCGCGGACGCGATGCGGTTCATGGGCGCGACTTTCGATCCGTCCGCTCTCTACCGCTTCAATGCGGTGCAGCGGATGCTGGCCGAGAACGGCCTCGCCACCGCGCAAATTTCATCCCATGTCGAGCAGTTGCAACGCCTGGTGATCGAGGCGATTGAAGATACTCCACTGGGCCGGGCGGAGCTGCTCAACCCTCTCGACGGCCGACCTCGTGCGCGCTTTCTCGCTTTCAGGAGTTCCAACGCCATGCGCTGGTATGACGAGCTAAAGGCCCAGAATTGCATCACCGACGTGCGCGGCGACGTGCTCCGGATCGGGCTCGGCCTGTATCACGATGAAACGGATGTCGACGCCTTCGCCGGCCTCGCTTCGAAGCTTGCGGCATGACCGGCGCTACCCAACCCACCAGCCGGCTCCAGGTTCGCGTGCTGCTGCTTTTGCTGCTCGCTTACATCTTCAACTTCCTCGACCGGCAGATCCTCGGCATCCTCGCCCAGCCGATCAAGCAGGACCTCGATCTCACCGATACCGAATTCGGCGCGATCGGTGGGCTCGCCTTCGCGATTCTTTATTCCGTGCTCGCAGTGCCGCTGGCCTATCTTGCCGACCGCACCAGCCGCAGCGCGGTGATCGCTACCGCGCTTGCCGTTTGGAGCGGGTTCACCGCACTGTGCGGCACCGCGACCGGCTATTGGCAGCTGTTCCTCTTTCGCCTCGGTGTCGGCGTCGGCGAGGCGGGTGGAGTTGCGCCCTCCTATGCCCTGATCGCCGATTACTTCCCGCCCGAGCGTCGGGCCCGGGCGTTGGCGATCTTCTCGCTCGGTGTCCCGATCGGCCTCGCGTCGGGAACGTTGCTCGGCGCTTATCTCACCCACTGGATCAGCTGGCGGGCGGCTTTCGTCGTCATGGGTGTCGCCGGCATCGGGCTTGCGCCGATCCTCTACTGGCTCGTCCGCGACCCGCCGCGCAAAGCCTCCGCAACGGACAATTCTGCGCCCATCTCGACCGTTTTTGCGCTGCTGGCGCGCAAGCCGACCTTCTGGCTGATGGCCTTCGCCGCCTCGTGCAGCTCGCTGTGCGGTTACGGGCTCGCCTTGTGGACGCCGTCCGTGCTGATGCGGAGCTACGGCCTGGACCTGGTCGGGACCGCGCATTTCTTCGCCTCGCTGCTGTTGCTGGGCGGGACGGCCGGAGTGCTGCTGGGAGGAATATTGGCGGACCGGCTGGGAACCGGCGATCGGCGTTGGTACGCTTGGTTGCCGGCGATCGCCTGGCTGATCACCGCGCCGCTGTTCGCAATCGGGTTGTCGGTCTCCAGCCTCGCGGTAGCCTGGCCACTGCTGCTCGTGCCGAACGCTCTCAACATCTTGTGGCTCGGTCCGGTCACGACGGCCATCCAGCATCTGGTGCCGCGGCACATGCGAGCGACGGCGTCGGCGAGCTTCCTGTTGATCAACAATTTCATCGGGCTCGGCATCGGCCCGCTGCTTATCGGCGGCATCTCGGACGCGTTGAAGGAAAGCTACGGCGTCGAATCGCTGCGCTACGCGGCGGTCGGCTGCACCGCATTCTACCTGGTGGCCGGGGCGCTGATGCTGATCGCGGCCCGCCGCTTGCGCTCGGATTGGGTCGAGGACGCCTGACAACCTGAACCCGGCCGAAATCTGAGGTTCATATTGGCGCGACCGACCGGGGTGCTGACCCGCTGGGCGACGGAACGGACTCGTATCATCATCCGTTTTGATTGGTTCAAAGGAGTTTTGTCATGACCAGGTTTATCCTAGCCGCCGGCGTTGCCGCGCTGGCGATCACCGCGCCGTCGGCGGCCAAGCCCGGCGAAGGCGGCGGCCAAGGTGGCGCAAACAAAAGCCAGTCGGCCAAGGCCGAGCGTGGCGGCGGTAACAAGGCCGCGAAAGCTCAGCAGGGCGGCGGCTTCAAGGCTGCGTCCAACAAGGGCGATCGTCGTGGCGGCGGACAGCGTTTCGCGACCGTCGATCGCGGCGGCAAGGGCCATGCCCGGAAGATCGAGCGCAGTGGCAACAAGGTCGCCAAGTTCGACCGCGGCAATCGCAACGATGGCATCCGCCTTCGTGGCGACGACCGCTTTGACTCGCGGTTCGGCGATCGCTTCGCGACGCGCGGACTGATCGACGGCTGCCCCCCAGGCCTGTGGAAGAAGTCGCCGTCGTGCGTCCCTCCCGGCCAGGCCAAGAAGCTGGGCCTGTTGATCCCGGCCGCCTATCGCAACGGCATCGTGCCGCTCGCGCTGCGCGATCTCTATCGCGACAATGACGATTATTATTATCGTTACGGCGACGGCTACATGTACCGCGTCGACCGCCGCAACAACCTCATCGACTCGCTGCTGCCGCTGCTCGGTGGCGGTTACGCGGCTGGCCAGATGTTCCCGTCGGCGTACAGCAATTATTATGTGCCGTCGCAGTACCAGGCCTTCTATCCGGACAGCTCGGATTACTATTACCGCTACAACAACGGCTATGTGTACCAGGTCGACCGCGGCACCAGCCTGATCTCGGCGCTGATTCCGTTGCTGACGGGCGGCAGCGGCGTCGGGCAGATGCTGCCGGCGAGTTACTCCAGCTACAACGTCCCGTACCAGTACCGCAGCATGTACTACGACACGCCGGATTATAACTACCGGTACGCGTCGGGGGCGATCTACCAGGTCGATCCGCGCAGCAATCTGATCACCGGCGTGCCAACGTTGATGGCCGGCGATCTCGCATACGGAGCGCCGTTGCCCCTTGGGTACTCAGCGTACAACGTGCCAATGGCGTACCGCAGCCAATATTACGACACGCCGGACGCCATGTACCGCTACAACGACGGCTACATTTATCGCGTGGATCCGACGACGCAGCTGGTCTCCGCGGTGATCAACGCCCTCGTTTAGAAAATAATCATGGATCGGGGATGGCCCGGCAGGGTTCCCATCAAAGTGCTACTTTGATGGGAACCCAAGCGTTGCCGGGCCATTTCGCTGCCAGAACATCAGGAGTTCGAAGATGACCAGGATTGTGCTTTCCCTCGCCGCTGCCACGGCGGCTCTCACCCTCAATGCATGCGACCAGGGCCAGAAGGCCAATGAACCGGGCGCCCCCCAGTCGGGTGAAGCCAAGAAAGCGGCCGGCGAGCAGACGATCGCCGCCGGGCTCGACCAGAACGGACGTTTCGTCCAGGCGGCGAAGTCGGCCGGCCTCGACGCAACGCTGGCCGGGCCGGGACCCTACACCGTCCTGGTGCCCGACGATGCGGCGTTCGCCAAGCTGCCGAAGGAGACCACCGACAGCTGGGCCAAGCCCGAATCCCGCGCCCAGCTGACCGGCGTCCTCATCTATCACATCCTGCCGGGGACGGTGCTCGCCGACGACATCGGCAAGGCGATCGACAACGGCAAGGGCAAGGCGATCCTAGCGACCATGGGCGGCGGCACGCTGACCGCGACCCGAGAGGGCGGCAAGATCGTCCTGACCGATGGCGCCGGTACCAAGGCGACCGTCACCGGGCCCGAAGAGAAGCGCTCGAACGGCGTCGTTCACCGCATCGATGCGGTGTTGATGCCGGCGAAAGCCTAGGCCGGAACTCGCCAACCGTCCTTTCCCACTGGAACCCCGCTCAACGCTCGCTATAACCGGCCCTTGCGATTAGGGCGGCCCTTGTCATCAGGGCGGTGGGCGTTGAACGGGGCAGGACGGTAAAATGAAGGCGACGATTGAACGGGCGACACTCCTCAAGAGCCTCAGCCACGTCCAGTCGGTGGTCGAGCGCCGCAACACCATTCCGATCCTCTCCAATGTTCTGATTGAAGCGCGCGACGACGGTTCGATCCGGGTCATGGCGACCGACCTCGACCTCCAGGTCGACGAGAGCGTCGCCGCCAATGTCGAGCAGGCCGGCGCGACTACCGTTTCGGCCCACACCTTGTTCGACATCGTCCGCAAATTGCCCGAGGGCAGCCAGGTCGAACTGGCCGCCGCCGAGGGCAAGATGCAGGTCAACGCGGGCCGCTCGCGGTTCAACCTGTCGACCTTGCCGCGCGACGATTTCCCGGTGATCGCCGAGGGCGAACTGCCGACCCGCTTCGAGCTTCCGGCGGCGACGCTGCGCCAGGTCATCGACAAGACCAAGTTCGCGATCTCGACCGAGGAGACGCGCTATTATTTGATGGGCATTTTCCTCCACGGCGCCGACGACCAGTTGAAGGCGGCGGCCACCGACGGCCACCGGTTGGCCCGGGTCACGGTCCCCAAGCCTGACGGCGCCGAGGGCATGCCCGACGTCATCATCCCGAGGAAATGCGTCGCCGAGCTGCGCAAGCTGCTCGACGAGGTCGAAGGCACGGTCGAGGTCTCGCTGTCGCCGACCAAGGTCCGATTCGGCCTCGGCAGCGCCGTGCTGACCAGCAAGCTGATCGACGGCACCTTCCCCGATTACAACCGGGTCATTCCGACCGCCAACGACAAGCTTCTGAAGCTTGATCCGAAGAGCTTCATGCAGGGCGTCGACCGCGTCTCGACCATTGCCTCGGAGAAGACCCGCGCGGTCAAGATGAGCGTCGACCGCGACAAGGTGACGCTGTCGGTGACCAGCCCCGAGAACGGCCTCGCCACCGAGGAGCTGCCCGCCCATTATGGCTCCGACGGGCTCGAGATCGGCTTCAACGCCCGCTATCTGATGGACATCCTCCACGAGATCGAGGGCGATAGCGTCGAGGTCCACCTTGCCGATGCCGCCGCACCGACCCTGCTGCGCGAAAACGACAAGTCCAACGCGCTTTACGTACTGATGCCGATGCGGGTTTGACGATCTGTCGCCTGTGGCGCGGATGGACGACGCCGGACAATGCCGATGCTTATGAGCGGATCATCCGCGGCGAGGTGATCCCAGGTATCGAGGCACGCGGCATTCCGGGCTTCCGCCACATTGATTTGATGCGCCGGGCGGACGGTAACGAGGTCGAATTCGTGACCCTGATGTGGTTCGACAGCCTGGACGCGATCAAGGCGTTCGTCGGCGAGGATTACGAGGTCGCGCACGTTCCGGACGCGGCGCGCGCGGTGCTCAAACGCTTCGACGAGCGCGTCGCCCATTTCGAGGTCCTCGACCGCCGCGCGCAATAGCCCGTCATTGCGAGCGCAGCGCGACAATCCAGTTTCTTTGTTTGCGCTGGATTGCTTCGTCGCTCCGCTCCTCGCAATGACGAAGGCTGTGCACCTGACCCGCCTCGCCCTGACCGATTTTCGCTCCTACGCCTCGGCGCTGATTGAGCCGGGGCCGGGTTTCGTGCTGCTGTCGGGCGACAATGGCGCGGGCAAGACCAATTGCCTCGAAGCGGTGTCGCTGCTCACCCCCGGCCGCGGCCTTCGCGGAGCGTCGCTGGCGGAGATGCCGCGAAATGACGGTGCTGGCGAGTTCGGCGTCGCGGCGCGCCTCGGTGAAACCGACATCGGCACCGGTACGATCGCGGCCGCACCCGAGCGGCGACAGGTGCGGATCAATGGCGCTCCCGCGGCGGTCAACAGTTTGAGCGAATGGCTGTCGGTGCTGTGGCTGACCCCGGCGATGGACCGCCTGTTCGCCGACAGCGCCGGCGCCCGCCGCCGCTTCCTCGACCGGCTGGTGCTGGCGCTCGAGCCCGCCCACGCCCATCACGCCGCGCGCTACGAAGCCGCGATGCGCGCCCGCAACAAGCTGCTGGCCGAGCCCGAC
>JBKJYX010000282.1:0-5042 GCA_046715575.1 Sphingomicrobium sp.
CAATTACGAGGTGGGGGGTTTTGGCTCGTTGTAAGTTTTGCAGGCTCGCGCTCGGCGCTACAGCCGTGGCACTGGTGGGCGCGGCCTCGCCGGCCGCGGCCCAGATCAGCTCGATCAGCGTCGCCGACTGGGTTCATGCTGGCGAAGTTGCGGTCCCGGTTAACAAAAGCCAGGTGATCCGGTCCGACCGGCCCTACGCCAAGGCCTTGATCGGCAATCCCGAGATCGCCGACATTCTGCCGCTGACCAACCAGTCGCTTTACGTTCTCGGCAAGAAGACCGGCACTACCAGCCTGACCCTCTACGATCGCGCCAATATGCTGATCGCAGTGGTCGATGTGGTGGTTGGTCCGGACGTCACGACCCTCAAGCGACAGCTCTCGGAACTGATGCCGACCGACGAGGTAGGTGCTCGGATTTCGAACGATTCGATCGTCCTCGAAGGCATAGTCTCGAGCGCCCCGGCGGCGGATCGCGCGGTGCAGATCGCCGAGACTTATGCGCCGGGCAAGGTCGTCAATTTGCTGTCGATCGGATCTGCCCAGCAGGTGATGCTCGAAGTCCGCTTTTCCGAGGTCAAGCGCTCGGCCCTGAAGCAACTCGGCGTAAGCTGGTTCTTGGGCAGTGACGGCGGCAAGCTGAACGGTGCGATCGGCGGCGGCGCCGGCCTGACGTCCGGCGGCACGACTACGACCACCGTCACCGATCCTGTCACCGGCGTCGTTACGAGCACGACCGGACCGGCCCCGGCCAATCTCACCTTGGGCGCGATTACCAACGGATTCGGCATCGTTTCACGTGCATTCCGGGCGCTTGGGACCAATTTCGATGTCACGCTCGACGCGCTCGAGCGCAAAGGCGCAATCACGACACTTGCCGAACCGACGCTTGTCGCCCTGTCGGGCGAAACCGCAAGCTTCCTCGCCGGCGGCGAATTTCCCGTGCCGGTTGCCCAGAGCTCGGGCGGAGGAGGCACCGGTGGCAACAACAATACGCTGACGGTCGAATGGAAGCCGTTCGGCGTCAGCTTGGCATTCACACCGACAGTGCTGGCCGACGGCGTGATCAACCTGGTGGTGGCGCCCGAAGTGAGTTCGATCGATCCGACAGCCTCGATCGTCATCAACAATCTCACCATCCCAGGTCTTCAGACGAGGCGGGCCAAGACCGTGGTCGAACTGCGCGACGGCGAAAGCTTCGCGCTTGCCGGGCTGTTGCGCCGCGACTTCCAGGACACGATCCGTCAGGTCCCGCTCCTCGGCTCGCTGCCGATCATCGGCACGCTGTTCCGCTCAACCGGTTTCCAGAAAGAGGAAACCGAGCTGGTGATCATCGTTACGCCGCGCCTAGTGCGGCCGGTGCGGGCGGCGGCTCTCAGAGCTCCAACCGATCGCGTCGGAGCGCCCAACGAAGCGGACCTGTTCCTCAACGGCCGCACGGATACCGGCGTGCCGCCATCGTCGGCGCCCTTCAGACAACCCGTCGCTCCGGCGCCGGCGCCTGGTCCGGGCGGCAGCGCACAGCGGCAACCGGTCGGACTTGAGAAGGATTATGGCCATGTCCTCTAAGCTGCTGATCGCCTCACCGCTGACCATGGTGCTACTGAGCGGATGCGTGGCGAACATGAACCAGAACCCGATTTCGCCCGATCCGTCGTTCGGCGAAGCAACGAAATACAATGCCGCTGTCCAGACCATCGATCCGGACCCCGTCTACGCCGAAGGCAATTCCCAGCCGGGCGACAGCGGTGCCAAGGGCGCGGCGGCGGTCAAACGGTACCGGACGGACGCGGTGAAACAGGTCGAGGCGGCGCAGACCACGTCCGGCGCCAGCGGTCCAAGATAAGGATGATGGGCGATGATGCGGTCGGTATGGAGCCTATCCCGAAACACTGATGGTGCCGTCGCCCCGACGATTGCGCTGTCGCTTGTCGCACTGATCGCCATGGGCGGAGTCGCCTTCGATTACGCGCGGATGGCGTCGATGGACACCGAGCTGCAGAATGCGGCGGACCAGGCCGCGCTGGCGGCGGCGAGTCAGCTCGACGGAAAGCCCGGAGCCTGCGCGCGCGCGGCGGCGGCGGCGCGCGCGATGATCACCAACCTGACGTACATGGCCAATGACGGCGGGTCGAACGCGATCGTCATCGCCAACGAACCCGGCTGCGATGCGACCGGCAATGTCCGATTCTACCAGGAAAAGGACAAGTCCCCGGCCGCGACCCTCGACGAAAATGCCAAGTTCGTCGAGGTTCAGGTCAACCCGCGCACAGCGTTTTATGCGCTAACACCAGTGGTCGCGGCATTCTCGTCCGGGCCGCTCAACGCCATCGCCTTCGCATCGCTCGGCGAAGCGATCTGCCGCGTGCCACCGCTGATGATGTGCAACCCCAATGAGAGCGCCGATCCGGATTTCACCGTCGCCAATTACATCGGCGATGGCGTCCGCCTCGTCGCCAACGACGGCGGCGGCAGTTATGGACCCGGCCTGTTCGGCTTTCTCGAGGTGGGCCAGGGCAATGGCGTGCCCGCGCTTCGGGCTGTCCTCGGACATCAGGGTGACCCGGGCGATTGCTCCGAAGGCTCCGGGGTCGAGCCCAATTCCGGCAATATGATTACGGTGCGCGATGCCTTGAATACGCGCTTCGACATTTATGACAGCGCGCTCAACCAGACCTGTGGCAACAATGGAAGCCAATGCCCACCGTCCGTCAACTCCCGCAAGGATTTGCTCAAGGGGACCGGTGGCGGCCAGAACGCCTGCGGCTTCCAGCCGGGCAACGGCAATGTTGGCTGGAAGGTGGTCGATGACGCCATGGCCTATTTGCCCGATAACGTCGCGCCCCTGTCCCTAAACGATTCGGAAATCACCAATTTGGCGCCGATGGGCTATCCGCGCGACATCTGTCACGCGCTCAGCGTCACAGGCGCCTGCACCGGAGGCCTGATCGGGGACGGCGTCTGGGATCGCTACGCCTATTTCCGGAGCCATGGCGCATTGAACTACACTGACGCGCCCGCAGTCTCGGGGTTCAACAACTGGCTTCAAACGACGTTTAACACGACAACGCCGACACGCTACCAAGTCTATAGCTACGAAATGGCTCAAGCCGCGTCGCGGCTTCAAACTTCATCAACTCCCAACGCGCAACGCACCGCGCCTGGCGAGCCGGTTTGCACGACGCCAGGTGTGGCGCCCGGTACCGGCTCGCCCGATCGGCGCATGCTTTCGGTCGCGGTGATCAACTGCGAGGCTGAAGATCTCAGTCCGAGCAGCACCAACGTGCCGGTCGTGAAGTGGATCGATATCTTCCTGGTCGAGCCGGCCGTTGCCCGTCAGCGCACGGAGAACGGCGACATCTATGTCGAGATCGCCGGCGAGACCGCGAACGCTCAGGGAAATACGTTCCAGATCGTCAAGAAGAGCGTTCCCTACCTGATTGAATGATGCGCAGCTTCGCCCGCCTTGCCTCCGACCGCACCGGATCGTCCGCCGCCGAAATGGCGATGGCGCTGCCGTTGCTGATCATCCTGCTCTTCGGCACGTTCGAGCTCGGGCATTACTTCCTGTCTGAGCATGTCGTTCAGAAGGCGGTGCGCGATGCGGCGCGCTACGCGGCGCGCCTGCCGATGACCAGCTATCCATCTTGCGTGCCGACCACCGCCGCGGAGACGGAAATTCAGAAGGTGGCGCGCACGGGCCGGCCGGACGGCACGGTCCAGCGCCTCCAGGGTTGGTCCGCCGACAACATGACGACGATCACGATATCGTGCGACACCAGCGGCACCTACACCGGCATCTACTCCGACTTCGCGGATGGCGTGCCGACCATTACGGTCGCGGCGTCGGTCCCCTATCCTACGCTTTTCGGGATGCTCGGGCTCGGGGCCGTATCGCTCACGCTCAATGCGCGTAGCCGGTCCGCGGTGTTCGGCGCATGATGCGCCCATTCGCATTCGTGCGCGAAGCCTTCGTTCAAGATGAGCGCGGCGCCAGCGCCGCCGAGTTCGCCCTCGTCCTGCCGCTGTTGCTGTTGTTCCTGCTCGGCATCCTCGATGCCGGCCGCTTCATGTGGGAGTATAATCAGGCCGAAAAGGCGACCCAGATGGGCGCTCGCTATGCGGTCGTGACGGAGATGGTTCCGGAGGGTCTAGAGACCTATAGTTTTGCGCTCAGCGACGGAATCCTCGCGGGGAACCCCGTGCCTTTGGCCAACTTCACATCCGCCGAGTGCAACACCACCAATTGCACCCCATGCACCGGAAGCGTCTGCGGCTCAGCCGGATATGATGCAGCCGCTTTCGACGCGATCGTTGCGCGCATGAGTCTCTTTTACAGACCGATCACCGACGCCAACGTCCGGGTCGAATACCGCAACGTCGGCCTTGGCTATGCCGGAGATCCCAACGGTCCCGATGTGGCACCGATGGTAACCGTACGCTTGACGGGAATGACTTTTCAGCCGCTTTCAACATTGATGCTCGGGTCAGTCACCATGCCCGATTTCCGGGCCTCACTGACGCTCGAGGACGGCTCGGGCACAGTGGCGAATTAGGAACAGGTAATCAGGACATGTCTGTGATCAACCCCAATGAAGCCGGAAAGAGTTGGCGAACCCACCGACGTGAAGTGGCGGTTCATCTTTACTTGACCGGTGCGCACGGCGATGCCGCCGAGCTCGTGGGGGCGCGCATCGCCGGCTTCCCTCTCGCCCTCAGCCTGCTCGCCGAGACGGACTGGATCGATCCGGAGGACGTGGCACTCGCCGCGGCTGCGGTCATTCAGGTCGATCGCGACTCACCGGCTTCCGTCAAGCGCTTCCAGAAACTTGCCGCAGCCACAAAAACCCCCCTGATCGCAGCAGCTTATGAGCCACCGCTCGCGTTCGTGCGGTCCCTGGTTCGGGCCGGCGCACACGACGTTGTGCCGTTGCCGCTCGATGTCGAGGATCTGGAGGCCTCGCTTGCCCCCATCCGGGACGAGCTTGCCAGCTTAAGCCATTCAGGCGGAGCGATCGGCAAGCAGGTGAGCGTGATCAAGAG
>JBKJYX010000283.1:0-11956 GCA_046715575.1 Sphingomicrobium sp.
CTCCAGACGGCCTTCAACCTCCACGGCCACGTTCCTCAGTTCTTCGTGCTGCTGTTCGAGCTTCGTCAGACGGGCGGCGAGTTCTTCCGACCGCGCGGTTTCTGCGCGCAACCGCTCCTCGACCATCGTTTCGAGTCGGCTGAGCGCGCTATCGACGCGGTCCTTTGCATTGACGGCCTTGGACATCGCACCCCCGCCCGCAGGTCGATCACGGCCATCGGGCTGCATCTGCTCCATTGCCGAAGGATAAGGGCGCACCCGGGGAGCGGTCAACATCTGGCGGCTGTCGATCCCGTTGCGGCGCAAAATGTTGGGGACAGGCTTGGGCTTTTGCGCATTGACGCAAGATAACACGGCCTGCATATGTTGCCGCCGTCGCCCATTCTCCAGGCCCAAAAAGACAAAGAATGACCGCAACGCACGCTGCTGCCCCCCGCGACATGGCTGCCCGTGAGATGGCGAACGCCATCAGGGCTCTCGCCATGGACGCCGTGCAGCAGGCGGACTCGGGCCACCCGGGCATGCCGATGGGCATGGCCGACGTCGCCACGATCCTGTTTACGCGATTCCTGAAATTCGATCCCGGCGCGCCCACCTGGCCCGACCGCGACCGCTTCGTTCTGTCGGCGGGCCACGGCTCGATGCTGATCTACGCATTGTTGCACCTGACAGGATATGCGCGCCCGACGCTCGACGACATCAAGCGCTTTCGTCAGCTCGGCAGCCCGTGCGCCGGACATCCGGAGAATTTCGAGCTGGCCGGCGTCGAGGCGACCACCGGGCCGCTGGGCCAGGGGTTTGGCATGGCGGTCGGAATGGCGATCGCCGAGCGCCACCTGAACGCGATTTACGGCGACGAGCTGGTCGACCACAAGACCTTCGTCCTCGCCGGCGACGGCGATTTGATGGAAGGCATCAACCATGAGGCCGTCGGCCTCGCCGGGCATCTGAAGCTCGGGCGGCTGATCGTGATGTGGGACGACAACCGCATCACGATCGACGGATCGACCGACCTGTCGCGGGCCGAGGACGTCCTGGCGCGCTACGCGGCGAGCGGCTGGCATACGCTCGATTGCGACGGGCTTGACGCCGGCAAGGTCAGCCGCGCGCTCGACGAAGCGGTCGCCGACGAGCGGCCGACTCTGATCCGCTGCAAGACGATCATTGGCTATGGCGCGCCCAAAAAGCAGGGCACGGCGGCGACCCACGGCGCCGCTCTCGGCAAGGACGAAGTCGAGGCCGCGCGCAAGGAACTCGGCTGGGAATATCCGCCGTTCGAGATTCCTCCCGATGTCGCCAAGGGCTGGCACGCCGCCGGGCAGCGAGGCAGCGTCGACCGGGCCGAGTGGCATCGCCGGCTGGAGGCGAGCAAGACGAAGGACAAATTCCTCGCGCGCATCGCCGGCAAGGTCGACGACCGCTGGCTGAAACCGCATCTCGACGCGCTGATCGCCAAGCCGCCGACGGTGGCGACGCGAAAAGCGTCCGAAATGGCGCTGGAGGCGATTAATGCTGCGATCCCCGCCACCATCGGTGGTTCGGCCGACCTCACCGGCTCGAACAACACCAAGACCAAGAACATCGAGCCGCTGACCGCCGACAATTATGCCGGGCGCTACATCTATTACGGCATCCGCGAGTTTGGCATGGCGGCGGCGATGAACGGCATGGCGCTGCACGGCGGCGTGATCCCTTACGGCGGCACGTTCCTGATTTTCTCCGATTATTGCCGGCCCGCGATCCGCCTGTCGGCGCTGCAGAACGCCAAGGTCATCTATGTGATGACCCACGATTCGGTCGGACTCGGCGAGGACGGACCGACGCACCAGCCGATCGAGCATCTGCAGAGCCTCAGGGCGATGCCCCAGCTGGAAGTGTACCGCCCGGCGGACGCGGTCGAAACCGCCGAATGCTGGGCGGCGGCGCTGGAGAATGACGGGCCGACGGTGCTCGCCTTGTCGCGGCAGAATCTAAGCCCCGTGCGGACCAAGTCGTCGGCCAGGAATTTGAGCGCGCGCGGCGCCTACCGGCTGAAGAAGGCGGCGGCGGCTCGCAAGGTGATCCTCATCGCCACCGGTTCCGAAGTTGAGATTGCCTGCGCCGTCGCCGAGCGGCTCGAGGGGCAGGGGATCGGCGCCGACGTGGTGTCGATGCCGTCGACCGAGCGCTTCGACGCCCAGGACGCCGAGTATCGCGAGGACATCCTGCCCGACGTCTCGAACACCAAGATTTTGCGGGTGTCGATCGAGGCCGGCGCGACCTTCGGCTGGGAGCGCTACACGGGCCTGCATGGCCTGCGGATCGGCATCGACCGGTTCGGCGCGTCGGCACCCGCGGCTGACCTGTATGAACATTTTGGCCTGACCCCCGACGCGATTGCGCCGCGCGTGGTCGAGCTGTTGGACAAGAGGAAAATGCGATG
This sequence comes from Sphingomicrobium sp., assembly GCA_046715575.1. GTDB lineage: Bacteria > Pseudomonadota > Alphaproteobacteria > Sphingomonadales > Sphingomonadaceae > Sphingomicrobium. The sequence continues at coordinate 2,423 of JBKJYX010000283.1, forward strand.
ACGAGAGTGGCAATCAACGGCTTCGGCCGGATCGGGAGGCTGGTCGCCCGGGCGATCCTCGAGCGGCCGGATTGCGGGCTCGAGCTGGTGACGATCAACGATCTCGCCGACGCCAAATCCAATGCCTGGCTGTTCTCGCGCGACAGCGTCCACGGTAAATATCCGGGGACCGTGTCGGCCGAGGGCGGCGACCTGGTCATCGACGGCAAGCACATCAAGGTCACCGCCGAGCGCGATCCGGCGAACTTGCCGCACAAGGCCAACGGCATCGAGCTGGTGCTCGAGTGCACCGGTTTCTTCGCCGATCGCGACGGCGGGCAGAAGCACATCGACGCCGGCGCCAGGCGCGTGCTCATCTCCGCGCCGGCGAAAGGGGCCGACCTTACGGTCGTTTATGGCGTCAATCACGATGCGCTGACGCCTGAGCACACGATCGTATCGAACGCCTCGTGCACGACCAATTGCTTGGCGCCAGTGGCCAAGGTGCTCAACGACTCGATCGGCATCGAGCGAGGGCTGATGACCACGGTCCACGCTTACACCAACGACCAGAAGATCCTCGACCAGATCCATCCCGATCTGCGGCGGGCGCGGGCGGCGGCGATGTCGATGATCCCGACCACCACCGGCGCCGCGCGCGCGGTCGGCGAAGTGCTCCCCGAACTGAAGGGCAAGCTCGACGGAGCGGCAATCCGCGTGCCGGTGCCCGACGGCAGCCTGATCGACCTGACCTTCACCCCCGGGCGCGACACCACAAGGGACGAGGTCAATGCGATCCTCAAGGCGGCGTCGGAAAGCGGGCCTTTGAAGGGCATATTGGTTTATTCGGACGAGCCGCTGGTATCGGTCGATATCGTCCACACCGCACAAAGCTCGACCATCGACAGCCTCGAGACCGCGGTGATCGAGGGCAAATTGGTTCGGGTCGTCAGCTGGTACGACAATGAATGGGGCTTCTCGAACCGGATGGTCGACACGGCGGCAGCGATGGCCAAGCTTTAGCCGGGCATGGCCGCATTCAAGACCCTCGATGACTTGACGCAGGATCTTTCCGGCAAGCGCGTGCTGGTGCGGGTCGATTTCAACGTGCCAATGCAGGCCGGCGCGATCAGCGACGACACGCGGTTGCGCGCGGCGGTGCCGACTATCGCCGAACTCTCCGACCGCGGCGGTCAAGTGCTTTTGCTGGCGCATTTCGGCCGGCCCAAGGGGCGCTCGCGGCCCGACATGAGCCTCTCCTTGCTGGTGCGGCCATTGAGCGAGCTCCTCGGCCGCCCGGTGCGGTTCATCGAGGATTGCCAGGGTCCCGAGGCCGAGCGCGCGATCACCACCATGACGCCGGGGTCGATCGCGATTCTCGAGAACACGCGGTTCCATGACGGCGAGGAGAAGAACGACCCGGCGCTGGCCAAGGCGATGGCCGCGCTCGGCGATTATTATGTCAACGACGCTTTCTCGGCCGCGCACCGGGCGCACGCCTCGACCGAAGGGATCGCCCACATCCTGCCGAGCTTCGCCGGCCGGGCGATGCAGACGGAGTTGCAAGCTCTTGAAAAGGCTCTAGATAATCCGGACCGTCCAGTCGTCGCGGTTGTCGGCGGAGCCAAGGTATCGACCAAACTAGTCATACTCTCCCACCTCCTCGAAAAGGTCGATCACCTGATCATCGCCGGCGGCATGGCCAACACCTTCCTGGCGGCGCGGGGCGTCAATGTCGGCAAGTCGCTTGCCGAGCATGAGCTGACCGGCGAAGCCAACAGCATCTTCGGCCAGGCCGAGGCGGCGGGCTGCACCATCCACTTGCCGTACGACGTCGTCGTGGCGAAGGAGTTCGCCGACAATCCGCCAAGCCTTCGGACTTGCAACGTCCACGAGATCGCCGCCGACGAGATGATCCTCGACGTCGGCCCGGACGCGGTCGAGGCGTTCGCCGACGTGCTCAAGACTTGCCGGACTTTGGTCTGGAATGGGCCGCTGGGGGCGTTCGAGACGGTGCCGTTCGACGCCGCCACGGTCGCGCTGGCCAAGACGGCCGCTGCTTTGACCAAGGAGGGCAGCCTGGTCTCCGTCGCCGGCGGCGGAGACACCGTCGCGGCGCTCAATCGCGCCGGCGTGGCCCGCGATTTCACCTTCGTCTCGGTGGCCGGCGGCGCGTTCCTCGAATGGATGGAAGGCCGTCAATTGCCGGGAGTCGCGGCATTGCGAGGGCAAGGATGAGCGCCGCGCTCCAGCTTGCGAACCTGTTCGAGACCCCGGTCATTCTCGACATGGTGCCCGACGCGGACGCCCTGAACGAGACGTTCAAGGCCACGGTTTTGGCCCGGCGCAAGTCCGACCCAGGGGTGAAGAAATCGAACTGGAACGGCTGGCAGTCGGGCACCGACATGCTGACATGGGGCGGGCGCCCGGCGGCGCTGCTGGCCGAGCATTTCCTCAAGCTGTGCAACAATTTCACGGCCTTTCCGTCGACCGATTTTACCTGGTCGATCGAGATGTGGTCGAACCTGTCGAGCGCCGGATCGGCCAACGAGGCGCATGTCCACCCGGGCGCGGTGTGGTCGGCGGTCTATTATGTCGATGACGGTTATGCCGGGTCGCCGGAGCCGGACCTGGGCGGCGAGCTGGTCCTTTATGACCCGCGCATGCCTTTCATCCGCATGCTGCCGTTCGAGTTGCGCTATCGCAAGCCTGACGGAACCGCGGCCGAGACTCAGGTTTCAATCCGGCCGGTTGCTGGCCAAATCGTCATGTTCCCGCCGTGGCTGTATCATTCGGTGCACCCGTTCTCGGGCAGCGGGATGCGCATCTCGATCGCGATGAACGCGACCGTCACAAAGTAGGATAGAATTCATGCAAGACGCGAGGATGCTGGCGCAGATCGAACAGGGCGAGGGATTCATCGCCGCGCTCGACCAGAGCGGCGGTTCGACGCCCAAGGCGCTCAAGGGCTACGGCGTTGAGGAAGGGGCCTGGTCGAACGACGAGGAGATGTTCGACCTCATCCACCGGATGCGCGAGCGGATCATCACGTCGCCCTGCTTTGGCGGCGGCAAGGTGCTGGGCGCGATCCTGTTCGAGCGGACGATGGACGGCACGGTAAGCGGCAAGCCGACGCCGCAAGCGCTGATCGACGTTGGCGTCGTTCCGTTCATCAAGATCGACCAGGGGCTGGAAGCGGAAGCGGATGGCGTCCAGTTGATGAAGCCGATGCCCGACCTCGACGCCCTGCTTCGGCGGGCAAAAAGTCTTGGCGTTTTCGGCACCAAGGAGCGCTCGGTCATCAACCTCGCCAACCGCGAGGGGATCGCGGCGGTCGTCGCGCAGCAATTCGACGTCGCCCGCCGGGTGCTCGGTCACGGCCTGGGGCCGATCATCGAGCCTGAAGTGAACATCAAGAGTTCCGAGCGCGACGCCGCCGACCGCATGCTGCTCGCTGAAATCCTGCGTCAGCTCGACGCGGTCCCGGACGGCCAGCGAATCATGCTCAAGCTGTCGATCCCGGTCGCGGCGGGCCTCTACTCGCCGCTGGTCGAGCATCCCAAAGTGCTGCGCGTGGTCGCTTTGTCGGGCGGGTTCAGCCGGGCCGAGGCCTGCCGCGAGCTGGCCAAAAACCCAGGCATGATCGCGAGCTTCAGCCGGGCGCTGCTGTCCGACCTGCGCCATGACCAAAGCGACGAGGAGTTCGACCGCACGCTGGGCACCGCGATCGACGAGATCTACGAGGCATCGACGGCCAAGGTCACGGCCTGACCGACCCCCTTCTCACGCCGTGTTTATCGCCACGGCGGCCCGGACGAGCGCCTTCAACGCCGCCTCATCGATCTCGTCGCCTTCCCGGATGTCGATGGCGCGCCGGGTGTTGCCTTCGAGGCTGGAGTTGAACAGGCCTGACGGGTCCTCAAGCGACGCTCCCTTCGCAAACGTCAGCTTCACTTTGTCCTGGTAGGTTTCACCGGTGCACAGGATGCCGCCGCGCGACCACACCGGAACCCCGGACATGGCGTTTGATGCCTTCCGCCACTTCACTTCCTCGCCCACTTGCGGGTCAGCCTGCTTGATGAGGTTGCGGACCCGGGCAAGCGTCGCGCCCCGCCAGTCACCCCGCGCCTTGATTCTCGCATCGATCAGCTGAGACGGAGTGTCTCCTTCCTCGGCGGTGCTCATTGTCCATCCTCTTGGGTAGATTTTCGTAGTCGAACAAAATCTCCCAAAACCGGGCGTTGCCGGGCTGTCAACTTTTCAGCGGCGCTGGCGCTCGAAGCGGAAGGTGAAGCGATAGGCGCGCGGGTCGGTGGTTCCCGGCGCGAGCTTGGGCGGATCAACCGCGATCAGCGTCACGGTGCCGCCGTCGAGCTGGAGCGGTTGGCCTTGCGTCAGCTCGCGGAGCCCGCGGCCCATCTCGTCGGTGATTTCCGCCCTGATCCGGACCTGGCCCGCCCACACGCATTGAACCGATGCCGGGCATCGGCTGTCCTCGAGCAAGGCGAGCGGTCGAACGGACAGGACGCCGGCGCTGGCGGTCTGGCCGAACGCGGCGGTTGGTTGCGCCGACCGGGGCGGCGGTACGGTCGCACAGGCGGCGAGCACCAGCGTCATGAGGAGCGTGGGCTTCATTTGTGATGTGCTGCGGCTCGGCTAATGAGCGCGCCATGAACGAGGCACTCGAAGAGTTTGCGATCTTGCCGCCGCCGAAGCGGACCGAGCCGTGCAAGCTATACTTGATCAGCCCGCAGGAGGTCGGCGGCGCGTTTCCCGGTCGGCTTGAGGCGGCGCTCGGCGCCGGGCCGGTCGCGGCGTTCCAGCTGCGGGTGAAAGACATCGACGAGCATAAATTGGCGCTGCTGGCCGAGCCGCTGCAGCGCATCTGCGCCGACCATGATACCGCGTTCATCGTCAACGACAGCATGGGCCTGGCCAAGCGGCTCGGTGCGGACGGCGTCCACCTCGGCCAGTCCGATGGCGACGTGCGCGAGGCGCGCAGCTTGCTCGGCCCGGGCGCGCAGATCGGACGCACCTGCCACGACAGCCGACATCTAGCGATGGAAGCGGGGGAGGCGGGAGCCGACTATGTCGCGTTCGGGGCTTTTTACCCAACCACCACCAAGCCGAGCCACTACCGCCCGCCGCCGTCAATCTTGAGCTGGTGGTCGTCGATTTTCGAAATCCCGTGCGTCGCGATCGGCGGCATCACCCCCGACAATGCGCGGCCGCTGATCGACGCCGGAGCGGACTTCGTCGCGGTCTGCCAGGCGGTCTGGGGAGCGGAAGATCCCGCTATCGCGGTCAAGCGCTTCAACGAGGTGCTCGCGCTCTAGCCGCGCCGACGATGGAAACTAGTCCGGGCTCCGTCGTTCAGTTGCAAAGAATATTCTTGCATCAGGAGAGTTGCGTGTTTTCCAAGTCATCCCTTCTCGCGTTGGGTCTGCTCGGTTCGGCCAGCGCCATCGCCGCCGTGGCCCAGACCGCCCAAACGCCCGCCAATCCAGTCACCGCCGGTCAAACCAGCGCTCGGGGCGAAAAGCCCTGGGCGGCCCCGGGCACCCCGGGTTCGTCAATTACCGGCGAGCTGTTCCATGCCCAGGTGCTGATGTCGGCGCACGGCTTTTCCCCCGGCGTCGTCGACGGCAAGGCCGGCGAGTCATTCAAGCTGGCGCTGCGCAGCTTCCAGGAGTCCCGCGGGCTCGACGTCACCGGCAAGCTCGACAACGGCACGCGCGCTGCGCTGTTGCAGGCCAACCGCCCATCGACGGTCATGGTCCGCCTCAGCCCCGACGACGTGCGCAGCCACTATGTCTATCCGTTTCCCACGGACCCGGAGAAGCAGGCCGAGCTAAAATTCCTCGGCTATCGCAACATGCTCGAGAAAGTCGCCGAGCGCTATCACACGACGCCCGACACGATCGTCGCCCTGAACGGACCGGACAAGCTCATCGGCCTGGGGCATGTGCTGCGGCTGCCCAATGTCGCGCCCACGTCGCGAGACTATTCCGGCGTCCCGGGAAATGGCGCAGGTGTCCTCAACGCCCTCAACGTCGATGGGCGGCAACCACAGGGCGACTTTGTCGTCGTCGACAAGAGCGAAGGCGTGCTCAAGGTGTATCAGGGAGAGCCTACCATCGACGAAGGCGAAGCCGGCGATGGCAGGCTCATTGCCGCCTTTCCGGTCACCATGGGGTCGAAGCAGTACCCACTGCCGATCGGCAAGTGGAAGGCGACAACCTACGCCTTCCTGCCACCGTTCAAGTACCAGCCCGAACTGCTCGTCAATCCGAAGACCGACAAGGAAGTCAATCTTCCGCCCGGCCCCAACGGCCCGGTCGGAGTCGCCTGGCTCGACCTCACCAAGGAGCATTACGGCATCCACGGCACCAATGAGCCGCAGACCATCGGCCGGGCCGAGTCGAGCGGTTGCATTCGCATGACCAATTGGGACGTGCTGCGGCTGTCGCGGATGATGAAGCCGGGCTTCACGGCGATCTTCCAGGCCTGAGGATGGGGCGCGGCTTCACCATTGCCTCAACGACGGTGGTGACCGCGATCCTCGCCAGCGCTTTCTGGATTTTCGCCTACAATATCGCGCTCGCTCCCAGCGGGTTCAACGGCGCCGTCACGTCGGCCGCGATCGCCAAGGGCGTGGTCGTCGGGCCGGCCGGACTGGCGATCCCAGTCGCCGGGGTCAAGCGCGAGCAATTGATGGACACCTTCACACAGGCGCGCGCCGGCGGCAGCCGCCCCCATGACGCGATCGACATCATGGCCCCGGCCGGAACGCCGGTCGTCTCCGCCGCGCCAGGAAGGGTCGAGAAACTATTCTTCAGCCAGGGCGGCGGGGGCATCAGTGCTTATGTTCGCTCGGACGACGGGCGCTGGGGATATTACTACGCCCACCTGCAGGATTATGCGCCGGGTCTCGCCGAGAGGCAGCACATCGCGCGGGGGACACCGATCGGGCGCGTCGGCTCGACCGGCAACGCCAATCCCGCCGGGCCGCATCTCCATTTTGCGATCAACCGCATGAACCCGGGCGAGAAGTGGTACCAAGGCGCGTCGATCAATCCCTACCCGCTGCTTGCCGGTAAGCAGGCCAGCCGCTAGACGGCGTTCCCAATCCGCGGACCCGGCAAGCGGGCCCGTGGGCGGCTCTTTCAATCCAGTTCAACAGGCAAGGCGATCATGAAGATCAGCGGTGTGGACATCCGTCCCGGCAACATCATCGAATATGAAGGCGGCATCTGGCGCGCGGTCAAAATCCAGCACACCCAGCCGGGCAAGGGCGGCGCCTACATGCAGGTCGAATTGAAGAATTTGATCGACGGCCGCAAGAACAACGTCCGCTTCCGCTCCGCCGAGACGGTTGAGCGGGTGCGGCTCGACACCAAGGACTTCCAGTTCCTCTATCACGACGGCGACATGCTCGTTTTCATGGACAAGGAGAATTACGAGCAGGTGTCGCTCCCCGAGGATTTGATCGGCGAGCCGGCGGCGTTTCTCCAGGACCGCATGGACGTGGTCATGGAGTTCTACAATGAGCGGGCGATCTCGGTTCAACTGCCGGACACGATCGAGGCGACGATCGTCGAGGCCGACGCGGTCGTAAAAGGGCAGACCGCCTCGTCGAGCTACAAGCCGGCGAAGCTCGACAATGGCGTCAAGGTGATGGTCCCGCCGCACATCTCCGCGGGCACACGGATCGTGGTCGACGTCTACAGCCAGGAATATGTCCGGCGGGCGGATTAGCATGAGTGCCAGGACGCAAGCGCGCTGGCTGCTCGTCGCTGGCGCCACATTGCTGATCGCGACGGCGCTGTTCCACTCGACCGGCCTGGCGATGGTCGGCGGTTGGCTGCCCGGTCAGAAAGGGCAAATCCTTAGTCTGTTGTGGCTGACTCCGGTGGTCGATTGGACAGTCGTCGCGCTGCTTTGGCTGTGGGCGGCCAAGCGAGCCCGTGCGGACCTGAGGCTTGTAGTTCTTGTTTCCGCGATCGTGCCCGCCTTCGTTGCGGTCGGCCTGTTCGCCGTCGCCGGCGCGTCCCATCCCGGCGGGTTCATGCTCGCCGGATCGGCGATTCTGGCAACCCTCGGTGCGTGGCGACTGCCCTGATGGTTTCCCATTCCGGCCTGATCACGGTGATGACGCGCGCGGCGCGGCGGGCGGCGCCGCGCCTGCGCCGCGACTTCGGCGAGGTTGAGCAGCTGCAGGTTAGCCGCAAGGCCCCGGCCGACTTCGTCAGCCTGGCCGACAAGCGCGCCGAGCAGACCATCGTCGAGGAGCTTCGTTCGGCGCGGCCGGACTGGGGCATGCTGCTTGAGGAAGGCGGCGAGATCGAGGGCAATCCGGACAAGCCGCGCTGGATCGTCGATCCGCTCGACGGCACCAGCAACTTCCTCCACGGAATCCCGCAATTTTCGATCAGCATCGCGGTCGAGGAACGGCGGCCAGGCGCGCGCTCCGAGGTCACCCAGGCGCTGATCTACCAGCCGCTGACCGACGAAAGCTATTGGGCGGAGAAGGGCCGCGGCGCGTGGCTCAACGAGCGGCGCCTGCGGGTGTCCGCCCGCCGCGACCTGTCCGAATGCGTGATCGGCACCGGCATGCCGCATTGCGGGCGCGGCGATGTCGATGAGTGGGCCAGGATCTACGCCGCGGTCGCGCCGCACGTCGCGGGCGTTCGCCGGTTCGGGTCGGCCGCACTCGATCTTGCCTGGATCGCGGCCGGGCGCCTGGACGGATTCTGGGAAGACGATCTCGACATCTGGGACACCGCGGCCGGTCTGCTCCTGATCCGCGAGGCGGGCGGGTTCATCACCGACTATCGCGGCTCCGACCAGATGTTCGAGCGGCGAGAGTATCTGGCCGGCAACGGCGACGTCCACTCGCGCCTGCATAAATTGATCGCGGGTGCGCTTCGCGCGGGCTGACTTTCCCTCTTATTTGCGCTTCGGCCGGTGTTGCCCGACCGCGCCCTGTCGCCTAAAGCGCCGCCAACTCTTGACTATTGGAGTTTTTCTTGGCCAGCGTCGCCTTCGGTTACCTGCCGATCCTGCTGTTCCTCGCCGTCGCGCTGGCGTTGTCGGCCGGATTCGTCGTTTTGCCGATGCTGGTGTCGCGGCTGACGGGGACCCACCGGCCCGATGCCGCCAAGCTCAGCGAATATGAATGCGGCTTCCCGGCCTTCGACGATGCCCGCGCCCAGTTCGACGTCCGCTTCTACCTGGTCGCCATCCTGTTCATCGTCTTCGACCTTGAAGTCGCCTTTCTTTTCCCTTGGGCAGTGACCCTCGACTTCACCGGCTGGACGGGCTGGATCGCGATGATGATCTTCATTGCCGAGCTCGGTCTCGGCCTCGCCTACGCCTGGAAGAAGGGAGCGCTCGAATGGGAGTGATGCTCCGGCCGGGCGAGAATCCCGATCCCACCGAAGACGAGATCGCGCGCCTTGCCGGCCTGGTCCCCGGCGATATCGACATGAAGCATTTCGCGGCGATGCGGGAAGAGCTCGACAGGAAGGGCTTCCTGGTCGCCAAGAGCGAGGA
>JBKJYX010000284.1:0-17545 GCA_046715575.1 Sphingomicrobium sp.
CGAGATCAGCATGACCACGATGGATATGGCAGCGCGGATCCCGACATCGGCGTCGGGCAGCAATTTGGCCGCACCCGCATGATCTGCGGCGTTCGCAACCCCCATCAGGAACACCATAGCCACTGGCGGAAGGTTCCGGTTGTTCGCCAACGTGACTTCGCGGGCCGCGAGGCCGGCGAGCACGAAGTAAAACCCGACATCGATGATCGCGGCGGCCACCATTCCCGTCCAGGCAGAAAACAAGAGAGATAGCCTGGCCGCGGCCCAAAGTCCGACGAGGCCAGCAAGTGGCCAGCCCGCGATTGGCAGGCGGCCAGTCCAGTTTGGAATCGCGGTCAACAGGAAGCCGGCGATGACCGCACCAACAAAGCCAAACAGCATCTCGTGCCGGTGCCAGCTCAATGGCTCGAGCGCAGAGGGCAGGACCAACTTGCCTGAATAAGCGAGCATCCACAGGGCAAGCGCGACCATCGCCCAACTGGCGCCCAGGAAGAAAAACGGTCGAAAGCCGCCGCGGAGGAAGGGAGGCGAGGCCGCCAAGCGAGCGCGCCGGAGCGCAAGCATCTGCTCACCTCGGGTGATCATGAGCTCTCCCGCGCCAGACTATGACTGATCAAGCCGGACCGCGAAACAGCCGTCACGGCGCCGGCGGGGCCTGGGTCTGCGTGGCGATGTAGGCAATGACGTCGCGGCGGTCGTCGGCGTCGTGAATGCCGGTGAAGATCATCTTGTTGCCGGGCAGGAACTCCTTCGGATTGTCCAGCCAGCGCTCGAGATTGGCGGTGTCCCAGGCGAAGTCAGCGTCTTTCACCGCCGGGGAGTAGCTAAAGCCCCGCTTGGAACCGACCTGACGGCCAAACAGACCCCACAGATTGGGACCCGTCAGGCTCGGGCCGCCTTCGGCAAGGGAGTGGCAGCCCTGACAACCTGCGAACTTGGACTGGCCATTGGCGAGATCTGCGGAATTATAGGGGGCGGCAAGGGCGGCCAGAGTCAGCCGCGCCTGCTCGTCTGTGATACCCTTGTCAGCAACCGCTGCGGCCGGCGCCGTCGGCAGGCCCGACTCGATGGCCTCGGCTGGAGGTTCGGTGATCGTCGGCGCGCTGGAATTCTCCTCGCCGCATGACGCGAGCGCAACGGCAGACGCGAACAATAGCAAATGGCGCTTCATGATGGGTCCTTCGGTCAGGCGATGCCGGAGGAGCCCCCTTCATCTGGTTGACCCTCCATTAAAGGGTCTGGTCGCTCGAATGGTTCCGCCCGTCCCCTTTCTGCTCGCTCAAGTGTTGGCCATTTGTTGTTCTCTCGGAAATCACTCGGACCTCGTCAGGAAAACTAAATGCTGGATCGTCGCACGGCCATATTCGCTGTCCCCGCCGCAGGGGCACTCATTGCGGCTGCTGCGGCCTGTTCACGGAACACCGGCGACACCGGCGACGGCACTGGCAACGACAGTGACACGAATCCCGAAACCCTCGAGAGCGTCACGGTCAAGCTGGTCACGCCGCCGTTCGTGCACGCCCATGAACAGGTTGCCCGCGGCGCGCCCAAAATCGTCAAGTTCACAATGACCACGGAGCCGAAGACGATCGTCGTCGACGAGGCAGGTACGACGTTTCAAGCAATGACGTTCAACGGCTCGATGCCGGGACCGACGATGGTCGTCCACCAAGGCGATTTTGTGGAGCTCACGCTCGTCAATCCGCCGACCAGCACGCTTCCTCACAACATTGATTTCCACGCCGCCACCGGCGCGCTCGGAGGAGCGGCGCTGACGCTGATCAATCCGGGCGAGCAGGTAACGTTGCGATTCAAGGCCACGCGCACCGGGGTGTTCGTCTATCACTGCGCGCCGGAGGGCATGGTTGCCTGGCACGTCGTGGCGGGCATGAGCGGCGTCTTGATGGTCCTGCCGCGCGCCGGGCTGACCGATCCCGAGGGGAAGCGACTGGCCTATGATAAAGTCTTCACGATCGGCGAGTTCGACCTCTACGTCCCCAAGGATGGCGCCGGCGGCTTCAAGACTTACCCGAACATCGCGGATTCTTACGCCGACACGATGGAAGCCATGCGAAGCCTCGTGCCGACGCACATCATCTTCAACGGCGCCCACGGCGCCCTGACCGGGGACCGTGCGCTCAAGGCCAAGGTCGGCGAGACTGTGCTATTCATTCACTCTCAGGCGAACCGGGACACGCGCCCGCATTTGATCGGCGGGCATGGCGACTGGGTCTGGGAGACCGGCAAATTCGCCAACCCTCCCCAGCGAGATCTCGAAACCTGGTTTGTCCGCGGCGGTTCGGCCGGAGCCGCGCTCTATACGTTCCGGCAGCCTGGCCTGTACGTCTATCTGAACCACAACCTGATCGAGGCGACGATGCTGGGGGCGGCCGCGCATGTTCAGGTTGAAGGAAAGTGGAACGACACGCTGATGAAGCAGGTCAGGCCCCCGGGACCAATTCGGTCGTAGGGTGAGCCGAGCCAGTGAAGTGTCCGCTTTCCACCCATTGCGGACATTGGCCCTGGCGGCGATAAACACTCCGTGCGCGCGGGTGGGATCTTGGATGGGCTGTCGAAGCGGGCGCCGGTCATTGTCATCATCACTCTGTGTGCGGCGCTGGTCGGCGCGTGGACCGGCGCCCCTGCCTGGCTCGCCAGGAGCGCTGCGATTATCGTCGCCGGCCTGGCGTTGGCGTTATTGGCCGCGAGGAAACGGCGACATTTGTTCGATACCCCTGGCGACGCAGGCTTGACCAATGACAGCGGCTGGATCGCTCACGAACTCGCCGGCAAAGGGACGCCGCCGGGCTCTTACCTGCTCGGCTTTTTTGGCTTCCTCACCATCGCCCTGACGGGCTTCAACTCGCCTTTTGCCATGCTGGCCTGGGCTGGGTTCGCCCTCGGCGTCGTGTGGGGCATCGTCAACGCGCATTATCCCGCCGGCGAAGAAACCGAACAGTAGCTAGGCGAGGTCGGGGAATCGTTGCACCGAAGGCAGCTCGTGGGCACGTTCCATCCAGCCAAGCCGCTCGGCCGCCTGAATGTGCTGGTGCGGCGGCACCGCCTCCGCGTCATCGAGCGTCGCCGACTGGACTTCGACAATTCCGGGCAGCAGCTCGGCATTGCGATAGAACAGGCCGGTGCCGCAATCGGGACAGAAATCGCGCAACGCCGAGCCCGATGAGTTGAAGGTCTTGGTCTGCCCCTTTTCGAGCGTCAGGCTGGTTTCTTGAAACCCCGCCCAACAGACCATTGGCGAACCGCTATTGCGGCGGCAGTTGGCGCAGTGACACAGGTCAACGTGGCTCGGTTCGCCGGCGAGGCGATAGCGGATCGACCCACAATGGCAGCCCCCGGATAAAGTCATGACAGTTCCCCTTGTGCCAATCGCGATCGATTGTGCTCCCTGCCAGGCAAGCCCGCAAGTGGTCGCACCATGCTAAGCTGACACTGCCGGCTTGCGTCTTGTCACCTCGGCGCACAAAGTTCGCGCTCGTCGAGTGAAGCAAGGGGTTTCGATTGGCCGTCGATAAGGCAGCACCGCCGGTTTGGAGCGACAAGCATCTTCGCTTGGCGATCGAGGCGGCCTGCGTGACCCTGTGGTCGTGGAACGTCGATGACGACAAGTTCGCGATGGATGAGCGGGCGTTTGACCTTTGGGGCCTACCGTGGGCGGACACGGTCAGCTTCGAAGAGCTTTCCACCCATATTCATCCCGCCGACCGGGACCGGGTTCGAACCGCCTTTGCCGCCACTCGCTCGGTCGCGGGTTCTTACGAGATCGACTTTCGCATCTGTCTTGGCGACGAGGTTCGCTGGATCTCGGCCCGTGGACAGGGTGCCGACGCCGGGATCGTCGATCGGGTCATGTTCGGCATTTTTCTCGACGTCACCGGCCGCAAGCAGGCCGAGGAGGGAAGCGAGCTGCTTGCCGGCGAGATGAGCCACCGGGTCAAGAACCTCCTGGCCATCGCCACCGGCCTCACCCAGCTGACCGGGCGCTCGGCGCAATCGGTGGCCAACATGACGAGCGAGCTGACGCAACGGCTGACGGCTCTGGGCCGCGCCCACGACCTCGTGCGCCCGCTGCCGGGCGAGCAGGGCAAGGCCGCGCTGTTGGGAGACTTGCTGGCGGTCCTGCTCGCGCCATACGACGAGACGATCGCCTTTTCGGGCCGCATTCGCGTTGCCGTCACGCGGATGGGCGTCGGCGAGCGGACCGCAACGACGCTGGCGATGGTGGTTCACGAACTGGCGACCAACTCCGTCAAATATGGCGCGCTGTCCTGTGCTACGGGGCTGCTCGACATCTCCAGCCGCACGGACGGCGATCACCTGTGCCTGATCTGGGCCGAGACCGGTGGCCCCTCAATCACCGACCAACCGGAACTGAAGGGCTTTGGCAGCCGGCTAATCGCTCGCAGCGTCGCCGGACAACTCGACGGAGAGCTGGTCTACGACTGGCAGGAAAGCGGACTCGTTGTGACCGTTCGAATGCGCCAGGACCGGCTGGCGGATTAGCCCTGCGGGACCAGCCGCGCCGACGTCGTTGGGAGTAGATGTAAATGCTGCCCTGCGCTGCGACGAGGCGAGTTTGCGCGCGCCCTAAGCCGCCGCTAGGGCGCAAGCATGGCCAAGCGTCCCGTATCGAGCATCCCCCGCTACAAGCGCCGGCGGCAGCGGTCGCTGCCGCGGCGGATATTTAGCTGGATCGTCAAGCTCGTCTTGATCTTTCTGTTGGGATCGGTGCTGTGGGTGCTCGCTTACCGCTTCATCAACCCGCCGATCACCGCAACCATGCTTGGCGACTTGCTCGCCGGGCGCGGGGCGACCCGGGACTGGATGAGCATCGAGGCTATCGACCGCGACATGGTGCGGGCGGCGATCGCCGGCGAGGACAGCAAATTCTGTGAGCACGACGGCTTCGACTTCGAGGCGATCGAGACCGCGATGCAGCGCAACGCCAGCGGAGGACGCATCCGCGGCGGATCGACGATCAGCCAGCAGACCGCCAAGAACGCCTTTTTGTGGCAGGGCGGCGGCTATGTTCGCAAAGGGCTCGAAGCTTGGTTTACGGTGCTCGAGGAGGCGCTGTGGCCCAAGCAAAGGATCATGGAGGTCTATCTCAACCTCGCCGAGACCGGCATCGGCACTTATGGCGTCAACGCCGGGGCGCTGCGCTATTTCGGCCATGACGCGAGCGCGATGAGCGCCACCGAAGCGGCGCGGATCGCCGCTATCCTGCCGCTGCCCAAGAAGCGCGGGGCGGTCGCGCCCAAGGGATTCACCCGGCGCTATGGCGGGACGATCGCGGCGCGGATCGGCGTCGTCGGGCGCGACGGGCTCGACGCGTGTGTTTACCGCGGCACGACCGCGCCGGTGAACAAGACGCCGCCGCCGAGCAAGGCGCCAAGCAAGCTGCCGGGCGAGGAATATGAGAGTGTGCAGCCGCTGCCGCCGCTCGAGAATGTGGTGGCGGAGCTGCCGATGGGATCGGAGGTGCCGGTGATGCCGGAAGAACCTGCGGGGACGAATGCCGCAGTGCCGGTGCCTGCGCCGGAAACGCCCGTCAGCGAACCGCCACCGCCAGCTCAGCCGCCGCCGAGCAACGGCGTCTAACCGACCAGCGCCAGCTTGGGCGGTTCCTGGACGGCGAGGTCGACGCTGCCTTCGCCGGTGATGCGTTCGATGCGCAGCGCGAGCTCGGCATCGAGCAAATAGTCGCGGCCGAGCAGGATGATCGCTTCGCCGCCGGTGCCGAGCGAGACGATGAAGCGGATCGCGCCGGTGCCGCCGTGGGCGCCGGTCAGCTCGCGGGCCAGGCGCAGCACGGCGTCGTCGTCGGGCACGCGGACGGTCATTTCGAGGCGGGTCCGCCGGGCCAATGCGTCGAGCGGCTGGAAGCGCTTGACGGTCACCCGCGGCGCCTCGTCGCCCGGGCGCCGGTCGAGCTCGACACTCATCAGCCCGCAGCCGCCCGACTTCACCGCGGCTTCGAGCGCCGCGCACGGCTCGTCGTCGAACGCGGTAGCGAAATACTGGCCGGAGGAATCGCTAAGCGCCACCATCAGATAGCGGCGGCCCCTCGCCGAGGTGCGCCAGCGCGCTTCCTCGACCAGGCCGGCGATCATCGCCGTCGAGCGGCTGCCGTCGGCCGGAACGGGAATCGCGGCGAGTTCGCCGAATGTCTTGACGCTGTGCGCGGCGAGCAAATGCTTCTGGGCGTCGACCGGGTGGGCCGAGAAATAGAAGCCGAACGAGTCATGCTCGGCGGCCATGCGCTGGGCGAGCGTCCATGACGAATCGCGCGGCAGGCGGATCGGGGCGACGCCGGCATGGGCCTCGCCGCCGAACAGCGCCGCCTGCCCGCTGCTCCGCTCGTCGGCGGCGCTGACCGCGTGGGCGAGCAGGGTCTCGGCCGCGGCATAAAGCGCTGGACGGTCGGCAAGGATCGAGTCGAACGCGCCGGCGCCCACCAGGCTTTCGATCTGGCGCTTGTTGAGCAGGCGCGGATCGATGCGGGCGGCGAAATCCTCGAGGCTGGCGAACGGGCCGTTGGCTTCGCGCTCGGCGACCAGCGCCTCCATCGCCTTCTCGCCGACGCCCTTGAGCGCGCCCAAAGCGTATCTAACCGCCTCTCCTTCGACCGAAAAATCGGCGCGGCTGGCGTTGATGTCGGGCGGCAGGCAATCGACGTCGGCGCGGCGCATGTCCTCGACGAACAGGGCCAATTTGTCGGTCTGGGCCATGTCGAAACTCATCGACGCGGCATAGAATTCGGCGCGGTGGTGCGCCTTGAGCCAGGCGGTTTGGTAAGCGATCAGCGCGTAGCCGGCGGCGTGGCTCTTGTTGAAGCCATAGCCGGCGAACTTGTCGATCAGGTCGAACAGCTCTTCTGCCTTGGCGGCGGGAATGCCGTTAACGGCCAAACAGCCGGCGACGAAGCCGGCGCGCTGGGCGTCCATCTCGCTCTGGATCTTCTTGCCCATCGCCCGGCGCAGGAGGTCGGCCTGGCCGAGGCTGTAGCCGGCGAGGACCTGCGCCGCCTGCATCACCTGCTCCTGGTAGACGAAGATGCCGTAGGTTTCCTCGAGCAGCTCCTCGAGCAGGGGATGCGGGGTGGCGAGCGCGACGCGGCCGTTCTTGCGGTCGCCGAACATGCCGATGTTGTCCATCGGGCCCGGGCGGTAGAGCGCGACCAGCGCGATGATGTCGCCGAATGCGGTCGGGCGCACCCCTGACAGCGTCCGCCGCATGCCCTCGGATTCCAACTGGAACACGCCGACCGTGTCGCCGCGCTGGAGAAGCTCGTATATTTCCGGATCGTCCCATGGCAGCGCGTCGAGGTCGACGTGGACGCCTTGGTCGGCGAGCATCTCCCGCGCGCGTTTCAGTACTGACAGCGTCTTCAGGCCGAGGAAATCGAACTTCACCAGCCCGGCCGCCTCGACATATTTCATGTCGAACTGGGTGACCGGCATGTCCGAGCGCGGATCGCGGTAGAGCGGCACCAGTTCGTCGAGGCGGCGGTCGCCAATCACCACGCCCGCTGCGTGGGTCGAGGCGTGGCGCGGCAGGCCCTCGAGCTTCATCGCCAGGTCGAACAAGCGCCGGACGTCGGCATCGTCGCGATACTCGGCGGCGAGCTCGCTGACGCCGTTCAATGCGCGTTTGAGGTCCCATGGCTCGGTCGGGTGATTGGGAATCAGCTTGGCGAGGCGGTCGACCTGGCCGTAGCTCATCTGCAGCACGCGGCCGGTGTCCTTCAGCACCGCGCGCGCCTTGAGGCGGCCGAAGGTGATGATTTGGGCGACGCGGTCGCGGCCGTACTTGCGCTGGACGTAGGCGATCACCTCGTCGCGGTGGGTTTCGCAGAAATCGATGTCGAAGTCGGGCATCGACACGCGCTCGGGGTTCAGGAAGCGCTCGAACAGCAGATTGAGCGCGATCGGGTCGAGGTCGGTGATGGTCAGCGCCCAGGCAACCACCGAACCGGCACCCGAGCCGCGGCCGGGACCGACCGGAATGCCCTCGCCCTTGGCCCATTTGATGAAGTCGGCAACGATCAGGAAGTAGCCGGCAAAACCCATGCCGGTGATGACGTTGAGCTCGAAATCGAGGCGCTCGCCGTACATCTGCTGGTCTTCGAGATTGCGGCCCACCATCCGTGTCGCGAGGCCGGCGTGAGCATCGCGCCGGAGGGTCTCGTCTTCGTCGTCGGACAGGCGCGGCAGGATCGGCTGGCGCTGGGGCGCAGCGACCGCGCAGCGCTGGGCGATCACGGACGTATTGGCGATCGCCTCGGGCAAGTCGGCGAACAATTCAGCCATCGCCGCGCCGTCCTTGAGCCAGGCGTCGGGCAACGAAGTCACCCGCTCGGCGCTTTCGAGATAGGCCGAGTTGGCGATGCACAGCATGGCGTCGTGCGCGGCATGGAAGCCGGGGTCGGTGTAGGCGGCAGGATTGGTCGCGACCAGCGGCAGGCCGCGCTCGTAGGCAAGGTCGACCAGCGACGCCTCCGCGGCACCCTCGATGAGGTCGCCGCGGCGGCTGAGCTCGATGTACAGGCGATCGGGGAACAGCGCCTGAAGCCGGTCGAGATAGGCGCGCGCCTTGGCGTGCTGGCCGTCGGCGATCAGCCGGGCGAGCGCGCCTTCGGAACCCGCGGTGAGCGCAATCAGACCTTCGCTGGCGCCGTCGAGCGCGGACAAGGCAATGTGGGGTTCCTCCGACACCGGACGATCGAGGTGGGCCTGCGAAACCAACTTGCAGAGGTTGGCGTAACCCTGGTCGTCCTTGGCCAGCAAGACCAGCCAATCGAGGATCTCCCCGCCCCCGATCTCGGCCGGTCGCGCGACCGCCAGCATCGCGCCGATAATTGGCTGCACGCCCTTGGCCGCGCAGGCATCGCAGAACGGCATCGCGGCGTACAAGCCGTTGCGGTCGGCCAGTGCGATCGCCGGGAAGCCGAGCATGGCCGCCCGCTCGGCGATCGTCTTGGGCTCCATCGCCCCTTCGAGCATGGTGAAGCAGGACAGGTTGCGTAAGGGAATATAAGGCGCGGTCACCCGGCCAATATGGCGCTTCCGTCAGGCGAGGGAAGCCACCGCCAAGGGTTTTCCACAGTTAGTTGCCGCGTTACTGGTCCCCTCTCCAGCGGCCGGCCATGATGTCGTCGATTTCCCTCATTCGGCCGTGGTAAGTGTCGGCAATGCAGTCATCGGAGCGGCAGCGCTCGCGGACGGTGATGAAGCGGCTGCGGGTGTTTTGCAGAACGCCACGCTGCCCGGCATCCGCGCCGGAAATTGCGCGGTTGAACT
Organism: Sphingomicrobium sp.; assembly: GCA_046715575.1. Taxonomy (GTDB): domain Bacteria; phylum Pseudomonadota; class Alphaproteobacteria; order Sphingomonadales; family Sphingomonadaceae; genus Sphingomicrobium. The sequence goes on from JBKJYX010000284.1 coordinate 9,321, forward strand.
GCGCCGCCATTTGCCGGTCGAGCGCGGCAAGACCCGAATCGTTGCACACCGCGATCTCGCCGCGGGTGCGGGCATACTCGCAATTGAAGCTCGGACGCGCCTGAGGCGCCGCTGACGCCGCGGGTGGGGGCGCGGATGGCAGCGGTTCGGCCGTCAACGGCGGGCCGCCCAGCGAGTCCACCGGCGCCGTCGGCGCGAGTGGATCCACTGCCGGAGTGCCGACCCTCGCAAGCGTCGCCAGCGGCGTGATGATCGCGTCGGCATTGACGAGCGTCAGCCCGTCGCCGCTACGGTCCGCCGCCGGCTGGAGCGTATATTCGATGTCGGCGGTTAGCGTGCGCCGCCCGCCGACCACCGCGACTCCGGGCGGCAGGTCGAGCGACAAGCTGCCCGTGCAAGCGATCGTACCGAGCTGTTCGTCGTGGCTCTTGAGCATCGGCGCATCCATCCGCACGACCGAATAGCCGACCAGCTTATTGAACGCCGCCTGGTCGGCGCCGCGAAGCTGGCCGGCGCGACGGAACAGCTCGCGCTTGATCAGGTCGTAGGTCGCTTGCGAGGCGCAGCGTTTCTCGGGATCGGTCGCCGCCCGGCCTGCGATCTGGTCGTCGCTCAATTTGTCCGAATTCTCGTTCTTGCCGCTGGCGAAAATGTACAGCAGCAGCAACAAGACCAGGACACCCCCAAGCAGTGCGATCGCGGTCGGATTGAGGCGTTGCATCGGGGCGCTAACGCGTCGGTCCGGCGTCGGGTCCAATCACTCGAGCCGGCCCCTAGTCAATCCAACCGGCCCCTTATCACTCCAATCGCCCATCGTGGAGGCGGAGGACGCGGTCCATCTTGGCGGCGATGCGCTCGTTATGGGTGGCAACCAGCGCCGCACAGCCCTCGCCGCGCACCAGTTTGAGAAATTCCGCGAACACTACATCGGCAGTCGCCTCGTCGAGGTTGCCGGTGGGCTCGTCGGCAAGCACCAGCGGCGGGCGGTTGGCGAGCGCGCGCGCCACGGCCACCCGCTGCTGCTCGCCGCCGGAGAGTTTCGACGGGCGGTGATCGAGGCGGGCGCCGAGGCCTAGCGCACCCAGCACCTGTTCGGCGCGAGTCTTCGCCGCGTCCTTGTCGCCGCCGCGGATCAGCACCGGCAGCATGACATTTTCGCGCGCGTCGAAGTCGGGCAGCAAATGGTGGAACTGGTAGACAAAGCCCAGGGCCTCGCGGCGAAGCTCGGTGCGCGAGTCATTGTCGAGCTCCGACGCTTCGCGGCCGACGAGCTGGATCGATCCCTCGAAACCGCCCTCGAGCAGCCCGACCGCCTGGAGCAATGTCGACTTGCCCGAGCCCGATGGTCCCAGCAGCGCGACGATCTCGCCTGGCTGGACCTCGAGGTCGACGCCACGCAGGACGTCGATGGTGACATCGCCCTGGGTGAAGCTTCGCTTGAGCCCGCGGGTCTGGAGGACGGGTTCACTCATAGCGGAGCACCTGGACGGGGTCGGTGCTGGCCGCCTTCCACGCCGGATACAGCGTCGCGAGAAAGGACAGGATAAGCGCGATGAGGACGATTGCGGTAACCTCGAACGGGTCCGTCTTGGACGGCAATTCGCTCAAAAAACGCACCGACGGGTCCCACAGATTTTGGCCGGTCAGGAACTGGATCGCATCGACCACGCCCTGGCGGAAGAACAGGAAGATCGCGCCAAGGATCAGTCCGGCGAAAATACCCAAGGAGCCGATCGTCACGCCGACGGTGACGAAGATTTTCATCATCCCCTTCCGGCTCGCGCCCATGGTGCGCAGGATGGCGATGTCGCGGGTCTTGGCGCGGACCAGCATGATCAGCGACGACAGGATGTTGAACACCGCCACCAGCACGATCAGCGACAGCACCACGAACATCGCGATCCGCTCGATCTCCAGCGCCTCGAACAGCGCCGAGTTCATCTGCCGCCAGCCGACGATGATGCCGCGGCCGCGCACCAGCGGTTCGAGCGGCGCGAGAACCTCCTCGATGCGGTCGGGGCTGGTCGACTGGATCTCGATCATGCCAACTTGGTCGCCCAGCATCAGGAGCGACTGCGCGTCCTGCATCGGCATGACGACGAACGCCTTGTCATAATCGTAGACCCCGACCTCGAACACCGCGCCGACGGTGTAGGAGACGATCCGCGGGACGGTGCCGACCACGGTCGAGCGGCCTTCGGGGCTGATCAGGCTGATCTCCGTCCCGGGATAGGCGCCGAGCATCTCGGCCAGGCGCGAGCCGATCGCGACGCGGCCGCTGTCGGGCGTGATGGTTCGCATATCGCCCGATTTGACGTTCTCGTTGATGGTTTTGTTGGACCGCAGATCCGCCATCCGCATGCCGCGCACGAGGACGCCTTCGACGCGGCCGTTGCTCGACGCCATCAGTGGTTGCTCGATCAGCGGCAGAGCGGAGGTCACGCCCGGAGTCTTGCGCGCCACATCCGCGATTTGCTGCCAGTTGTTGAGCCGGCCCTCATAGCCCTGGACGATGGCATGGCCGTTCAGGCCGACGATCTTGTCAAACAGCTCGGCGCGAAAGCCGTTCATCACGCTCATCACGATGATCAGCGCGGCGACGCCCAGGGCGACCGCGGCGAGGCTGATCGCGGCGACCAGGAAGATAAAACCCTCGCCCTTGCCCGGAAGCAGATAGCGGCGGGCGATCATGCGCTCGTAGCGGTTGAGGATCATGACGCCAGCCTCGCCACGACCGCATCGGGGGACAGCTCGAATTTCTCGCCGCTCTTGCGGTTCTTGAGCTCGACGACGCCGCTGGCGAGCCCGCGCGGGCCGATGATGACCTGCCAAGGCAGGCCGATCAGGTCCATCGAGCCCAGCTTGACCCCGCCCCGCTCGTCGCGGTCGTCGTAGAGCGTCTCGACGCCGGCCTCGGTCAACCGCTTGTAGAGGTCCTCGGCCACGTCGACCGACGGCCCATCATCGGCGCGCATGGTGACCAGGCCGACCGTCCACGGCGCCACCGCCTCGGGCCAGACGATCCCGGAATCGTCGTGGCTGGCCTCGATGATCGCCGCGACCAGGCGCGACACGCCGATGCCGTAGCTGCCCATCATCGGCGTCACCATGTTGCCGTCCTGGCCCGAGACCTTGAGGCCCATCGCGGCCGAATATTTGTCGCCGAAATAGAAGATGTGGCCGACCTCGATGCCGCGGCCGGTGCGGCGGCGATCTTCGGGCAGCTCGGCCCAGCGGCCCAAGTCATGGGTCTCATCGGTCGCGGCGTAGGTCGAGCTGACCTGTTCGAACAGGCCGTGGAGCCCGGCCTCGTCGCTGTAATCGAGATGCTCGCGGTTCCAGTCGATCTTCTCGAACGCGGCATCGTAGAACACTTCGCTCTCGCCGGTCGGGGCGAGGACAATGAACTCGTGGGAAAGATCGCCGCCGATCGGCCCCGACGCGGCCTTCATCGGCACCGCCCGGATGCCCATCCGCTGGAAAGTGCGCAAATAAGCGAGCAGCTGGGTGTAGTAACTGAGCCGCGCTCCCGCCTCGTCGAGGTCGAAGCTGTAGGCGTCCTTCATCAAGAACTCGCGGCCGCGCATCACCCCAAAACGCGGGCGGACCTCGTCGCGGAACTTCCACTGGATATGATAAAGCGTGCGTGGCAGGTCGCGGTAGCTTTTCAGGTCGTCGCGGACGATCGCGGTCAGCATCTCCTCGTTGGTCGGCCCATAAAGCATCTCGCGGTCGTGACGGTCCTTGATGCGCAGCATTTCCGGGCCGTAGGCATCGTAGCGGCCGCTCTCTTTCCACAGCTCGGCCGACTGGATGGTCGGCATCAGCATTTCCTGGGCGCCGGCGCGGTCCTGCTCCTCGCGCACGATCTGTTCGATCTTCTTCAGGACCTTAAAGCCGATCGGGAGCCAGGCGTAGATCCCGGCGGCGGTCTGGCGGACGAGCCCCGCGCGCAGCATCAGCTTGTGGCTGACGATTTGCGCGTCGGCCGGGCTTTCCTTGAGGACCGGGAGAAAACAGCGGGAAACGCGCAAAGTTGGGATGCCTTTAAGGCTATGGCAAAGGTTGCGGCGCCTCCCCTACGGCGGCGGGGTGGCCAAGGCAATGCGGAGACGGCGCTTCGGGCGCTGTGGCCCGACCGACACAGCCGATGCACAAAAACTGCTCGGGGTGACCTAAGTGGGTGACAAATGAGCAGAACCCGGATTAGCGTTTCTTCTCAAGGGGGCTGACGAGCAATCGTCACGCAGGACGCCCGGATCGGAAACGGTCCGGGCGTTTGCTTTTTCAGCCATCTTTGGGTGACTAGGCACGCGCCGATTTGGCCGCTAATTCTCCCGGCACAGGAGGGAACGATGCACCATCGACGAAATGCAGCGATTATCGCGGCGGCGATCTTCTTCGGTACGCCCGCGGCAGCCCAGGTCACCAACGACGGCGGGGTTCCGACCGCAACGCAGGAACGCTTGGCACAAGGCCAGGACGATGAGACAATCTGGAACGTGATTGGCCTGTTCGGCTTGATTGGAGCGTTCGGTCTTTGGCGCGCCAGCGACAATGACGGTTACACCGACGATCCCATTTGATTCATTTTCATAAGGAGCATTGAGATGCGGAAAACCATGCCGTTGATGATAGCCGTTGCGCTGACTGCTGCCGCACCTGCAGCCGCACAAGGCACTGAGAACGCCGTCAACGCGGACACGGCCGCGGCACCGGCGAGCAATGACACGGCGGTCAGCGCCACCACCGATCCGGCGCTGACTGCCCCGGCTAACGACATGATGGCGGCACCCGTCGATCAACCGGTCGATACGACCTACAGCGAGCCCGCGCCGGCCAAGAAGGGCGGCTTCCCATGGGGCGTGCTCGGGCTGCTCGGACTGGTCGGGCTGATCGGGCGCAAGAAGGGCTAAACCAAGGCGCCCTTTGGGTAATCGTGCCCTTGCTTCAAAACGCCCGGATCGCCCGTCGATCCGGGCGTTTTCAATTCGAGACAAAGCGGCCCTGAAAGTTGCCGCGGGACTTGCAATTCCACCCAATGTGGCAGACGCGCTTTGCGGCGGAATAGGATGACATCCATTCCGTTGGCGATGTCGCGCCCTCCTCGCAGCGCGCGATTCGCGAACAGGAGGTCGGAAATGCGAACCAAGCTAGTGCTCGCGGCCCTTCTCGTGGCCACCGCGGCAACCTCACCGGCGCTGGGCCAGCAAGCGCAGGACAAGGGCGGGATCCCCACCGAAACGCAGCGACGCATGGCCAATCTGGATAACCAGCTTCCGTGGGACCTGCTGGGGCTGTTTGGATTGCTTGGCCTGCTCGGTCTGCGCACCAGGCATCCCGACGACAGCTATCACCCGTCCAACCTCGAATAGAGGGACTTCGAACAGGAGGAGATTGAAGATGCGAATTCCAATCGCGATGATGCTTGCCGCGGCGGTTGCGGTCTCTCCCGTTCCCGCGCTGGCGCAGGAAAATAACGCTGCCGTGGCTGATGCCGCCAACGTCGCCGCACCAACTCCGGAGGACGCCAATGCGGCGGCCGCGGATGCCAATCTGCTGGTCACCGACATGGCCCCGCCGACCGACACCGCGCTGGCCAACGATACGGCGGCGATGCCGGCCCCGGCTCCGCGCAGCCAACCGTTCCCGTGGGGGGTGATCGGACTGATCGGACTGTTCGGACTGCTCGGCCGCCGCCGCGGTTAAGCGCTACTCGCGGGTTGATCCGGCAAGCAGCGCAAGCAGCGCGAAGCTCGCCAGCCAATGCTCGCCCATATAGTCGCCGACAACGTGCGGCAGCGCGGCATCGAGATGCTCGGCGCTGGTCCTGTTGGCGAGTGCCGCAGCATCGGGCGCGAGCCTTGAAGCCAGGCTTCGCCAGCACCAGGCACGGCTCAGGTTCAACCCGTCGAGGTGCGCGATCTTGCCGTCGCTGCGGTCGCTGACCGTCGCCGGAATGAACAGGGTCGCCGGCTCATGGCCAGCGAGTCGCGGCAGGAAGGCGGCGAACCAGCGCTCGAAGTCGGTGGGCGGCAGGACACGCGCCATGCACAAAGCCTCGATCAGCGCCGGCGACAGGAATTCGTCACCGCCCGGCTCCCACGCCTGGCAGTCGCGGTCGTTCTCGAACCAGGTCGCTGCGCGTGTCCGAATTAGCTGTTCGAGCGGGAGGTCGAATTCGGCCGCCCAGTCGATGGCCAGGATGAGCGAAAAAGCGCTGTTGAAATGGGTGCCGACGCGAATCGGGTAGGTGAGGATGCCGAGATAATGACGGAAGCGGTCGGCAAAGGCGTGTGCGAGCGGCTCAAGTTCCGCCGCCCACGGCCCATGGTGCCGTGATGCTTCCAGGTGCAGATAAAGCAGCCACGCCCAGCCGTAGGGCCGCTCGAACCCCGTCGACAACGGGCGCTCCAGATAGGCGAGCTCGGCGGCGATCTTGTCGGGAGTGAAGCTGGCGTCGGCCAGCGCGGTAATGGCAGCCGCTTCCGGCATGGCCGGGAACAGCCGCCGCAGGGTCAGCAACGTCCACCAGCCATGGACGCAGCTGTGCCAATCGAAACTGCCGTGGAAAACCGGGTGCAACGCGCGCGGGGCCTGCGCGTCGGCATCGCAGCTAAGGACATGATCGAGCTTGTGCGGATATTCCTGTGTGACGTGGCCCAGGGCGATGCGCGCGAACCGCACGGCCAAGTCTGCATCGAGCCTCATCGGAATGCCGCGACGTAGATGATCAGAATGTTGACGCCAAGCAGCGGCAGTGCGGTCGCGATCTGCGCTCGGATCACGCCGTACTGATCCTTCAATTCGAGCAGCGCCGCCGGGACCAAATTGAAGTTGGCCGCCATCGGCGTCATCAGCGTCCCGCAGAACCCGGCCAGCATCCCGACCGCGCCGACCACCGCCGGATCGCCGCCATAGCCCACGATCAGCAGCGGGACGCCGATCGCCGCGGCCATCACCGGGAAAGCGGCGAAGGCGTTGCCCATGATGATCGTGAACATCGCCATGCCGAGCCCGAACACGGCAACGGTCAGGAACACGCTGCCCTCGGGAATGATCGCCTGAGTGAGCTCGCCGATTACGGTGCCGACGCCGGCGGCGGCGAACAACACGCCCAGCGCGGCGAGCATCTGCGGCAGGACCGCCGCCCAGCCAATCGCGTCGATCAGCCGCCGGCCCTCCTGCAAGGGCGCGAGCGCGGGCGGTCGCAGCCAGGCGAAAATGGTCGCCGCCGCGAGCAGGACGCCGAGGCCAAGCAGCACGTAGGTCTCGCGCTTCGCCTCGAACAGGCCGGTGCCGCCGAGCGGTGTGTAATTGTACAGCAGGGTACCGATGAGCGCGGTGGCCGGGATGATGAGCGCCGGCAGGAAAAGCTTGTTGCCGAGACGCTCCGACCAGGCTTGGCGTTCCTCGTCGCTGGTAGTCGGCGGGTGACTGCGGCCGATGAAGCCGAAGCCGGCTAGCCCGGCGAGGCCGAGCACCAGGAGGCCGTTGCCGAAATCGCCGATCATGTCGCCGCCGAGCAGGCTAAGCGCCATCAGCCCCCAGAAAGCGGCGTTGCCGAAGCGCTTCGGGTTGGCCCGGTCGAGCGCGGACAGCAAAGCGAACGCGGCGAACATCGTGCCCGCGAGCGCGTAAAGCCAGTGGAGCGTGATCATGGCTGACGTCTCGCGAGCTGGCGGTCGAGCAGCAGCAGCCGGGCGCCGTGGATCAGAAACGCGCAAATCGCGGTCGGGATCGCCCAAAGCGCCAGCTCCAGCGGCGCGAGGTTGTAGCCGTAGGTGACCAGCGTCTGCTGGATGAGCACGATCGAGCCGATGGCGAAGAAGATGTCCTCGCCAAAGAACAGGCCGACGTTGTCGGTCGCGGCGGCATAGGCCTTGACCTTTTCGGACGTGTCCTCGTCGAGCTCGCCGTGCTGCTTTTCGGCCGCCGCCAGCGCCATCGGCGCGACCAAAGGCCGAACTGTCTGCGGATGGCCGGCGGTCGAGTGAAGGCCGATCGCCGCGGTCAGCTGGCGATAGACCAGATAGAGAATCAACAGCCGCCCGGTGGTGGCGTTCTTAAAACCGCGGATCAGCGCCGCCGCGCGCTGCTGCAGGCCGTGGCGCTCGAGCAGGCCGATCACCGGCAGCACGATCCAGACGATGGCGATGATCCGATTGTCGTTGAACGCCTTGCCGAAGGTCGCGATGACCTCGACGAGGTCCATGCCGCCGAGC
>JBKJYX010000285.1:0-4407 GCA_046715575.1 Sphingomicrobium sp.
GATCGGGGTCAAGCTGTCGACGCCCCGCCGCGGTTGCTCGGGCCTCGCTTACTCGGTCGATTATGTGGCCGAGGAGGTGCCGTTCGACGAGAAGATCGAGACGCCCGGCGGCAATTTCTACATCGACGGTGGGTCGGTGCTGTACCTCGTCGGATCGACCATGGACTGGGTCGAGGACGATTTCGCGGCCGGCTTCACGTTCGACAATCCCAACGCCAAGGGCGCCTGCGGCTGCGGCGAAAGCTTCACCATTTGAATTGACCGGCCGGATTCTGCTATAAGTGCGGCAAGGGAGATCGATCATGCGCCTCCTCTTGCTCGCTATTTTAGCAACGGTCGCCGCACCTGTTGCTGCTGCTCCTGCCACGCCGGTCAAGGTGCCCAAGGCACCGGCCGGGGCCATTTGCGAGCGCACGACCAGCCATTATGCGGGCAGAGGCTCGATATATCGCGGCGATCGGATCGCTCCGAAGAAGCTGACCGAGCTTCCGCCGGCGATTGGCTATATGGCTGTTTTGCGGCATGTCGGTGGCTGTGAAATTCCAATGACGATCATTGAGTACAGGACTGGCCGCAGACCATAATTCTGCAGCCGAAAGGGGAACTCGGCATGTCACGTGCAGCTACGCTTTTGTTCGCGATCTTCGCCTACGCGGTGTTTTTCGCGACCTTTCTTTATCTCATCTGCTTTGTCGGCAATTTCCCGATGGCGCCGATGACCGTCGATCGCGGGCCGGACTCGCCGGTGGCGGTGGCGGTCGTCATCGACCTGATCCTGATCGCGATGTTCGGGCTCCAGCACAGCGTCATGGCCCGGCAGGGGTTCAAACGGGCATGGACGCGGATCGTGCCGCCGCCCGCAGAGCGAAGCGTCTATGTGCTGGTCGCCAGCCTGATGCTGATCATCCTGTTCCTGTTCTGGCGGCCGATCGACGGCACGGTCTGGGATGCGACCGGGACCGCTCTCGAAATGCTGTTGTGGCTCGGCTTCGCGGCCGGCTGGGGAATCGTGCTGTTGAGCACCTTCCTGCTCAACCATTTCGAACTGTTCGGGCTGCAGCAGGCGTGGTTCCACGTCCAGGGCCGAACCGCCGCCGAGCCGCAGATGCGCCAGCCGTTGTTCTACAAATGGGTCCGCCACCCGCTCTACAGCGGCTTCTTCCTCGCTTTTTGGTCGACGCCGGTGATGACCTACGGCCACCTGCTGCTTAGCGCCGGGCTGTCGGTCTATATGCTGATCGCCATCCGCTATGAGGAGCGCGACCTGGTGGGCCTGTTCGGCAAGGATTACGAGGACTACCGCGAAAGCGCCGGCATGCTGACGCCGCGGTTCCGGCGGCGAGCCGGCAGTTAGCTCGGTCCAGCCATTGTATTGGCAGCAAGCGGGGGACGGCCGTCGCTAATGTCGGACGTGTTCATTTCTTACGCGCGCGTGACCGAGGAACAGGCGTCGCATGTCGAAAAGGCGCTGCGCGGGGCAGGCTACCGCGTTTGGCGCGATGCCGAGCTTCCCGTCCATCGCAATTATGCAGAGGTTATCGAGGAGCGCCTGAGATCGTCGAAAGCAGTCGTCGTGCTGTGGTCGTCGGAAGCTGCCACGTCGCAATGGGTGAGGGCGGAGGCGGACTCCGCGCGCCTGGCCGGGACGCTCATACAGGCGACTCTCGACGGGACGGTCCCGCCGATGCCCTTCAACCAGATTCAGTGTGCCGACCTGCGCAACTGGAACGGCAATGGCCAGGCGCCGGGATGGCGCAAGCTGCAGGCGAGCGTCGAGACCCTGGCCGGGAAACCGAACGCCACGGGAGACGATAGCGCGCGCACCTCGCGGCGGACAGTTTCCGTCTGCGTTTTGCCGTTCGTCAACATGAGCGGGGACGCCGAACAGGAATATTTCAGCGACGGAATCAGCGAGGACATTACCACGGACCTGTCGAAAGTGTCGGCGCTCGAAGTGATCGCGCGCAACACGGCGTTCCAGTTCAAGGGCAAGTCGGTTGACGTCTGCGACATCGCCCGGAAGTTGAGCGTTAGCCATGTGCTCGAAGGAAGCGTTCGCAAAGCGGGGAACCGCATCCGCATTACCGCCCAGTTAATCGACGGCCGCAGCGGCGGCCACGCATGGGCGGAACGCTACGACCGCGATCTCACGGACATTTTCGCGATCCAGGACGAGATTTCGAAGGCCATTGTCAGCGCCCTCAGAGTTAGATTGCTTCCCGAGGAGAAGAAGGCGATCGAGAATCGCGGGACTGGCAGCGCCGAAGCTTACGATCTCTATCTGATGGCTCGGCAGTATTGGGTGAGCGGAAACGACGGCGACCCGCGGCGCGATGAGATTATCCTGCGCCTCTGCCGTAGCGCGGTCGAAATCGACCCCAATTACGCGCATGCGTGGGCGCTGATGGCAATCACCCAGGCGTGGATGCACCACCGCGGCAACAGGGAGGCGGAAACCGGTGCCGTCGCCGCGGAGAAAGCGCTGGAGCTCGACCCCGGCCTGGCCGAGCCGCATTGCGTCCGGGCGAGCGTGCTGGCGCAGCAAGGTCGCTTCGAGGAGGCCAATGCCGAGATTGCTGCCGCGTTGGGGCTCGACCCCGACTCCTGGGCCGTCAACAAAGAAGCGGGTTTCATCAATTACCGGCAGGGACGGCTCGACCAGGCCATGGCACAGTTTGAAAAGGCCGTGCTGCTGATGGACACGGATTACCGAAGTGCGGGAATGATGACGAGCTGCGCGCGTGGCCTGGGTGACCCCGACAAGGCCCGCCAAAGCGCGCAACTGACTATCGAGCGCGCCGAGCGCGCTCTCGCCGAGGATCGCAACAATGGCGCCGCTTTGGGTTATGGCGCCATGGCGCTCGGCGAACTTGGCGAAACGGAGCGGGCAAAAGAATGGATCCGTCGCGCTTTAATTGTCGATCCGGATAATCTGATCGTCCGCTTCAATCTCGCCTGCCTGACGACAATGAGCCTCGATGATTCCGAAACCGCGCTCGAGCTGATCACGCCGTTCATGGCGCGCTGCGGCCGGCTTCAGGTCACGCATGTCGAGAATGATCCCGACCTCGATAAACTTCGCAAGGATCCCCGCTTCCAAGAGATGATCGTTGACGCCAAAGTCAGGCTGGGGCTGGAGTGTCCCGCGCCGGGTGGCCCGGCTCCATCCTGAGCAGGCGTCCGTTTCCCCCCGTTGCGGACACGAAGGCCTCACCGCCTTACTAGGTGCCCAAACTAGAATCCCAGCGTGAAGCGGATCGCGGCGCCGTAGTCGGTGTCGGCCGATGCAAAATGCCCGGGCTGGCGGCGCATGAACAAATTGCCGCCGAGCCAGCCGCTGTCGCCAAGCACGCTCGAGCCATAGCTGAGCTCGGCATCGACCTCGCGGCCGGTCGGGGCCAGCGAGTAATTGACCAGGCTGTTGGTCGCGGTCAGGGTGCCGTAATCGTAAGCCGTCGGAAGCAGCATCGCGAAGCCACCGCGCTCGATCCGGAGTGGTTGCGACAGCCGGAAGCCGAGGCGATCTCCGTTGCCGAGCAACCCAAGCCTGGTGAGGTCGAAACCGTAGGCGCCGGTCTGGAACTGGCCGCCGGCGAAACTCGTCCAGCCGCGCCGGCCCGACAGGCTCGCGCTCCAGCCGCCGCCGAACTCGCGCCGCGCTTCGAGGTCGAGGAACACCGTGTTCGCTCCGCCGCCGCCGAGCGCATTGCCCATGCGGCCGCCAAGCAACGTCTGCTTCTCATTGAGATTGCTGATGCCGGCCGACAGCCAGGTCTTGCCGAAGTTGCGGTCGACCGCGAGGCTCGTCCAGCGATAGGGCGAGCCGGTCGCGCTGGTCTTGATCTCCTGCCACACGCTGCCGGTCTCGCCGGACATCGTCAGCCCGACCGGGCCGAGGTCGCGGCGCAGGGCCAGGCTGCCGTTGCGCTTTGCAGAAAAACCGGGATCGCCGGAAATGTCCTTGGCGATCAGGAACGCGCCCGCCTCGGCGCCGGACAGGCGCCGCTCCATCGCTTTCGCGCCTTCGGAGAAGCCGAGCGCGACTGCCGTCTTGCGGTCGATCCGGGCAATCGCGGACCCGGCGATCAGACGCGATTTGCGCGCGTCATCGAGTCCGATGCCTAGCCGGCTTAGGGCAAAACCCTGGGGCAAGTCACGGCGCTCGCTGACGGTCATCGCCACGCTGAGCGGGCCCGCCGACGCTCTGGCGACGCGAATTCCGCCCTGCAGGGCCCGCTCGAGCGGCTTCGCCTGCTGCGCGGTGCGCAGCGTCTTGGCGAGGTCCAGCGCGAAGGCGCGCGAATAGCCGTCGAGGATGATCGCCCCCATTGGAGTGTTCGGATCGCCATCGGCGCCACCGTCACCGGCCGCGGCCGGCAGGTCGCCGTTCGCGGTGGTGCTGACCGC
>JBKJYX010000286.1:0-4329 GCA_046715575.1 Sphingomicrobium sp.
ACCCGCCACTATAGCCCGCGGTCTGCCGCTTTTCGGAGACGTGGGTGAGTGGCTGAAACCAGCGGTTTGCTAAACCGCCGTACGGGGTTAACCCGTACCGAGGGTTCGAATCCCTCCGTCTCCGCCACCGGTACGCTGGCCGGCATTCGCCATTCCGATAGGACTTCTCATCGCCGATGGGCGCACCTATCGCCTCGCCGATGAAGCGCGCCATTTCGCTATCATTTGAGGTCGATGCCGCCGAGACCGGCGAAGGCGCAGTCGTTACCGTGCGGGCGTCGGACGGCACCGTTGGAACCTATACTATCGCCGGCGGCGATCAGCCGCATTGGGCGAATTTCTTCGCCGATCTGGCGCGCGATTTCGGAACCGGGCTGCCGCACATCGCGGCGGGCGCGCCCGAATATCCGTCGAGCGCCACCCGCTGGAAGCCGCTGCTGACCGAGAATATTTCGCCCACGATCCTGTGCGGTTACGGCGACCCGGCGGTGCTCAAGACCGACCGCGGATATTATCTCGTCGCGACCTCCAACGACGCGCCCGACGCGTTTCCGATCCTCCATTCGAACGATCTCGAGCATTGGCAACATCGCGGCTTTGTTTTCCCCCAAGGCGAGGCGCCGGCTTGGACCGCCAGCGGCCGTCACGTCGCCGATTTCTGGGCGCCGGAAATGGCCAGAGTCGGCGACGAATACTGGCTGTGCTTCACCGCCCGGATGACCTCGAACGCGCTCGCCATCGGCTTGGCGAAAAGCTACGACCCGGAGGGGCCGTGGGTCGACATCGGACGGCCGTTGCTGACCGGACAGCCGGTCAACACCACCGGCCTGACCAGTGGCCCGCTGAGTGGCGGAGTGATTGATGCGCACTTTTTCATCGACGCTAACGGCGACCGCTATTTGCTGTGGAAGGATGACAGCAATGGCGTCTGGCCGCGGCCGCTCGCCGCGCTGCTGCATGACAATCCGGAGCTGATCGAGCGCCTGTTCGCTACCGAGGTCGATCGACGCACGGCCGCCTTCGCGGCGGCGATCGTCGGCTGGGCCAACGGCCGCCGGCCGATGGAGAGGTTTTTCCTGATGCAGCCGTTCATCGCCGCGGTCCTCGACAATTGGGACCGGGTAAAGCTGGCGCTGGCCGAAGACGATTTCGCGCCCAACATCCTCGAGGCGATGACGACACCGGTCTGGGCGCAACGGCTGGCCGAGGACGGCACAACGTTCATCGGCCAACCAACGCGGGTGCTGAGCAACGACCAAGGGTGGGAAGGGCACCTCATCGAGGGCCCGTTCGTCACGCTCCAGAAGGGTCGCTACTGGCTGTTCTACGCCGGCAACGACTTCGCCAGCCCGGCATACGGCATTGGCGTCGCGGTCGCCGATCATCCGCTCGGCCCGTACGTCAAGCAGTTGGAGCCATTGTTGAAATCCAGCCTGGAGTGGACCGCGCCAGGCCATGCGTCGGTCGCTCCCGGGCTCGACGGGAATCCGCAATTATTCTTCCACGCCTTCCATCCCGGCACCGGCGGTTACAATGCGTTTCGCGCGCTTCTGACCGTGCCGCTGCTCTTTACCGATCGCGAGGTCACCATCGGCTAGCGATTGCGCCAGGTCTCCCGCGTTCGCATCTGGCCGGATTCACACCCTCAATGCCGCCGCGGCTTCGGCTTCGCGCTTGAGGTTGCGGGCGAGCTGGGCCTGGCCGTTCAAATATTGCGGCGGCACGTGGATGTCGCGGTAGTCGAGTGCGGCGGCGGCGCGCAGCGTCCACATCGGGTCGATCAGATGCGGCCGGCCAAGCGCGACCAGGGCGGCTCGGCCGGCGGCGAGGATCGAATTGGCATGGTCCGGCTCGTAGATGTTGCCGACCGCCATGGTCGCGACCCGCGCCTCGTTGCGCAATTTGTCGGAAAAGGGCGTTTGGAACATGCGGCCATAGACCGGGCTGGCGTCGGTCGAGGTCTGCCCCGCCGAGACGTCGATGAGGTCGGCGCCCTCTCGCGCGAACGCCTCGGCGATGGCGACCGCTTCATCGGGAGTGACGCCCTCATCGCCGGCCCAGTCGTTGGCGGAAATACGAACCGACATCGGCATGTGCGGGGGCAGAGCGGCGCGCATCGCCGCGAACACTTCCAACGGATAGCGGAGCCGGTTGTCGAGGCTGCCGCCATAATCGTCGGTCCGCTTGTTCTGCAGCGGGGTGATAAAGCTCGACAGCAGATAGCCATGGGCGGCGTGGAGCTCGACCATGTCGTACCCCGCGTCGACGCCCATGCGTGCCGCGGCGACGAATTGATCGCGGACCACGTCCATATCGGCGCGGGTCATGACCCTGGGGCGCTGGTTGACCGGCGACCACGGCACGTCCGACGCCGCCATCACCGGCCAGTTGCCGTCGTCCAGGGGCACGTCATTGCCTTCCCAGCCCAATTTGGTCGAGCCCTTGCCGCCCGAATGGCCGAGCTGGAGGCAGATTTTCGCCTTGCTGTTGGCGTGGACGAAATCGACGATCCGCCGCCACCCGGCGACATGCTCGGGCGCCCACATCCCGGTGCAGCCGGGGCTGATCCGCCCCTCGGGCGAGACGCAGGTCATCTCGGTGAAGACCAGCCCGGCGCCGCCCAGCGCGCGCTCGCCCAAATGGACGAGATGGAAGTCGTTGGGCATGCCGTCGACCGCCGAATACATCGCCATCGGCGACACCGTGATGCGGTTCTCGACTTTCATCTCACGCAGCTTGAACGGCGCGAACATCGGCGCCGCGGTCTTGCCCGGCACGCCGGCCCGTTCCCAGAACCAGCGCTCGACGCTTTCGAGCCAGTCCTTGTCGCGCAGCCGCAGGTTTTCATGGCTGATTCGCTGGCTGCGGGTGAGCAGGGAATAAGCAAATTGCAGCGGCTCGAAATGCAGATAGCGTTCGAGCGTCTCGAACCATTCGGTCGAGTTGCGCGCGCTGTTCTGGAGCTTCAAGACCTCCAGGCTGCGCGCGGCCTGATATTCAAACAATGCCGCTTCGAGCTCGAGCGGCCGGTTGAGCACGTCGGCCAGCTTGATTGCATCCTCGAGCGCGAGCTTGGTGCCCGAGCCAATCGAGAAATGCGCGGTGTGGGCGGCGTCGCCCAGCAGGATGAACTTTCCGTGTGACCAGCGCTCGCACTTGATGCGGCGGAAGTTGAGCCACACCGCGGGACCCGGCAGGTGCGCAGCGTTCGAAATCAGTGCGTGCCCGTCGAGATATTTGGCGAAGATGCGTTCGCACAGCGCAATGGCCTCGGGCTGATCCAGCCGGTCGAAGCCGAGGCCGCGCCACGTCGCCTCCGAACATTCGACGATGAACGTCGAGCAGTCGGGCGCGAAGCGGTAGGCGTGGGCCCAGATCCACCCCGCCTCGGTTTCCTCGAAGGCGAAGGTGAAAGCGTCGAACGCTTCGGATGTGCCAAGCCAGACGAACTTGTTGGCGGGCTGGTCGACGTCGACCCCGAACTCGTCGGCGAAGCGGTCGCGAACCCGTGAATTGATGCCGTCGGACGCGATGACCAGGTCGTATTCAGCCCACATGGGATCGTCCGGGTCGCACTCGCTCTCAAAGCTCAGCTGTGCGCCCAATTCGGCGGCGCGATCCTGCAGGATCTCGAGCAGCCGCTGGCGGCCGATGCCGATGAATCCGTGGCCCGACGAGCGGATGCACTCACCGCGAATGTGGACGTCGATGTCGTCCCAGTGGGCGAATTCATCGGCGATGACCTTCGCGGATGCCGGGTCGTTGGCCATCAAATTCTCGACTGTCTGGTCGGAGAAGACGACGCCCCAGCCGAAGGTCACGCCGCGCGGGTTGCGCTCGAACACATGGATCTCGTGGCCTGCATCGCGAAGCTTCATCGAGATGGCGAAGTAGAGGCCGGCCGGGCCAGCGCCGATGCACGCGATCTTCATGGCCGAGCCTCCACGCCCTGGATGAAGGTCTCGACGATGGCGTTGAACCGGTCGGGCATCTCGACGTTCGTCAGATGCCCCGCCCCGGCGATGACCTGCAGCCGCGCGCCCGGGATCGCCGCGGCAAGTTCCTCGGAAAGTTTGGGCGGAGTCACCTTGTCCTGATCTCCAACCAACACCAGCGTTGGCACGGCAATCTTCGCCACCCGGTCGCGCTGATCGGCCAGCCACACCGCCTCGGTGCCGATGCGGAATGCGTCGGGATCGATCCGCGCCATGGTCCGGGAGACTTCGTCGTGCAACGCTTCGGATGCTCCGGGCGCCAGCAACACGGGCGTGCGCTGCTCGGCCAGCTGCTTCATCGTCAAGGCCCGGCTGGCATTGGTCGCGCGCTCAT
>JBKJYX010000287.1:0-5366 GCA_046715575.1 Sphingomicrobium sp.
ATCATTCGCGACAGCACGGCCCGGGCGATCATCGAATCATCGACGATCATCAGCCGAATTCGGCGAGGGTTTCGCGGCGCTGCCTGGCGGTCCCGCGATCTGGCGAGCGCCCGCTCCACGTCGGCTAGCTCAGGCGACGCCGACGAGCTGCAGCTTGATGTGGAGCGTCTCGCGGTCGAACGGCTTCATCACATATTCGTCGGCACCGGCCTCGAGCGCGGCGCGAATGTGCGCCATGTCGTTCTCGGTGGTGCAAAAGACGACTTTGGGCTGGTCGTTATGGCCGCGCTGGCGAAGCAGCCGCAGGAACTCCATGCCGCTCATCACCGGCATGTTCCAGTCGAGCAGGACCACGTCGGGCATCTTGGCTTCGCAGCGGGACAAAGCCTCGCGCCCGTCTCCGGCCTCCTCGACCTCGAAATCCAGGGTTTCGAGGATGTGACGGGCGACCTTGCGGATCACCTTGGAGTCATCGACGATCAGACAGCTCTTCATATTTCGCTTTCCCGCGTTGTTGGCTGCACGTTTAATGATGAAGGGTAACGAAGAGCTTAAGCTCGCGCGCCTAAGCGGCCTTGGCTTCAATGCCGGAAATCAGCGCCGCCACGTCGACCACCAGCAATGGCCCCGCTTCGGTCTCGACCATGCCGGTTGAAACCCGCTCCCAGCCCGGGCCCATCGCGGCGCGCACGGGCGAAAGCTCGGACAATGCCTCAACAACGTCTTCGACGATGTCGACGATCAGCGCGTAATGATGACCGTCGAGCTCGACCACGGCGGCCTCGCGGATGCCGTCCGAACAATCGGTGGCGCCCAGTTCCAGCGAGCGCATGCAGTCGATCACCGTCAGCACCCGGCTGCGCAATGCGGACAGTCCAGCGACATGCGGAGCGGCGCGCGGCACCGGGATCAAGGTGTCGAGCTCGACCACCGACTCAACCGCATCGGCGAATAGTCCAACGCGCTCACCGGCAATGGTCACGACGAGAAGCAGCTCGTTCATCGGCTGCGCCCCCCACCCGCGGATTTCAGTGCCACCAGCAAGGCGGCTCGATCGTAGCGATAAATGCTCGAATCCTTGGCGCCGGCGGGATCGGGCTCGGCGCGCAGCCGGATGGTATGGCCGGCCGTGCCCTTGGCGACCTTGGCGCCTTCCGACACGATCACCAGGTCGGCCTTGGCCTCGTCCGTATCGCCGACCACGCGATACCCGGCCGCCTCGACGATCGGGCGCAGCATGTTCTGCATCCACGGGTCGTCATCGGGCAGGCGGCAAACCGGTTGCTCACCGGTTGGACGAGAAGCCGCGCCGGCATGATTGGCGAATAGCCAGTGCGGGTCAACCAGCTCGGCCGGCTCGTTGTCGATCAGGGTCACGCCACTGATTTCGCCGGGCCAATCGGCCTCGATCACGTCATGATCGAGGATCGAGAGGTCGATGACCTCCTGGAAACAGTAGCCGACCTCATGGCGGCCGTCGTTGAGGCGGAACAGGCGCACCTTGTCGGCCGGCAGTTCGCAATCCCCGACGCCGGCCAGCGGCAGGATCGATTCGCCGAGCTGAACGCGAAGCTGTCCGGCGCCGGGCTTGATCGAGCCGGCCTGGACTTCCTCGATGCGGTCGACGACCGACAGGCGCAGCGCCCGGCGCGCGCCGTCTAGGCCGCGGAACAGGATCACCTGGGTGGCTGCCGGCGCGGCGGCGAGCATCGGACCCTCGGCAATGAGGGCGGTCCGTTCCTGCGCTTCCAACTTGACGCCGCCGACCTGGGCCAGGCCGGCCGGGTCGAACAGCAGGATCGGGCGGCCGTCGTCGGCCAGCGTCGTCCCGGCATAGAGCCCGGTCGCCATGACCGCGGGGGCGGCCGGTTTCACCACCAGCTCTTCGTGATCGTGGATCCGGTCGACGGCGAGCGCATAGACGTCGCCGCCGGCCGGGCGGAGGACAATCAAGGTGCGCTCTTCGTCCTTCATCGGGCTGTCGAGGCCGAGGATGTCGGCGAGCGCGACTTCGGGCACGCGGCGGCCGCGAATGGTCGCCACCCCTGCCCCGCCGATGCGCTCGAGTTTCACCGATGCGCCATTCGCCCGGACGATCTCTTCGATCGCGGAGCGGGGAATGGCGAAATGCTGGTTGCCGATCGACACCGTCAGCGCCGGGATGATGGTCAGGGTGAGCGGGACGCGCAGGGTCATGCGAGTGCCGGCACCGGGCTTGCTGTCGACTTCCACGATGCCGCCGATGCGTTCGACGTTCGATCGGACGACGTCCATGCCGACCCCGCGGCCGGAGATGGACGTGACTTCGCGGGCGGTCGAAAGACCGGCCTCGAAGATCAGCGCCAGTTGCTCACGGGGAAGCAGCTCCGCGGCGTCCGCCTTGTCGAGCGTTCCCGCCGCAATCGCATTCTCGACCAACCGCTTGCCGTCGATGCCGCGCCCGTCGTCCTGAATGTCGATCAGGATCTGGTTGCCGGACTGGCGCGCCGATACGCACAGGATGCCGATTTCGCGCTTGCCGGCCTTCAATCGCTCGGCCGGGGTTTCGATGCCGTGATCGACCGCGTTGCGGATGATGTGGGTCAAGGGATCGCGGATCATCTCGATCATCTCGCGATCGAGCTCGACGTCGCCGCCCTCGATATCGACCAGGACCTGCTTGCCAAGCTCGGCCGACAGGTCGCGGACCATCCGCGGCAGGCCGACGAACAGATTCTCGATCCGCTGCATGCGGGTGCGGGTGATCGCGTCGCGCATTTCGGCGATGATCCCGGAGAGACGCTCGAACGCCCCGTCGATCGGGACATCGGTCGGGGATTCGCGCAGGCGCCGGGCGAGTTCATTGCGCGCCAGCACCATGTCGGAGACGCCGCTCATGACGCGATCGAGCAGCTCGACCGACAAACGAATGGTGCGCGGCGCGGCAATCTTGCCCTGGGCCTCGGCGATGGTCGCGGCGACCGGGGCAACCGGTCCCTCGGCCCCCTCGGCAAGCGCCTCGATCAGTGCATTGTCGCTGCCGCCCGGCATTTCCTCTCCGGAGTCGATCGCGGCGACCATTTCGCCAATCCGGTCGATGATCGCGAGCACCGCGCTGACCAACGGGCCGTCGGCGTGGCGGCGACCGGCGCGAACGTCGGCCAGCGCGTCCTCGGCGGCATGGCTCAATGCCTCCAGCCGCGGGAATTCGAAGAAACCGCAATTGCCTTTGACGGTGTGGACGAAACGGAAGATGGAATCGAGGCGCGCGCGGTCGTCGGGCTCGGCTTCCCAGGCGACGATTTCGCCGCCCAGTGCCTCGAGCATCTCCCGGCACTCCGCCACGAAATCGGCAATCAGATCGTCCATCGCCGCTTGAGGCCCCCAGCTGCAGTTCAGGGACGCTTATGCAGGGCAGGTGTTAATGCCGCGTTATCCCTGACTCCGGGAGTGTTGCTCCGCTAATCCTGACGCGGGAGCGCGGCGCCGATCAGGAGCGTTTCCCCAGTCGGGTCGGACAGTTGGATGGATCCCCCCGCTTCGGCCGCCAGGCTGTGCGCGAGCCAGGCGCCCGCGGCGCGCGGTTCGACCGTGCCATTGGCCTGGCCATTGAGGAGCGTGTCGCGCAGCGTCGGGTCAAGCAGGATGCGCGGACCCTCGGCGCGGATCACCAGTTCGAGCATCTCATCCGAGGATTCCGCGCCAACGTCGAGCCGGCCGCCGCGGACCAAGGCGTCGCCGGCCAACAGCGCCAGGTTGAGCAGCAGCTTGATCGCGCCCTTCGGCAATTTGTCACCCGCGATCATCCAGCCCAGCTCGATCCGCCGCTCGGGCCCGAAAATGCCCTCCAGCGCGGCCTGCGCTTCGCGGGTATCGATGCTGTCACCAAACCCGCCGGCGGCGCCGAACGCGAGGCGGAAGAATTTCAATTTATTGGCCGAGGCGCGGGCGCTTTCCCCGAGCAATTCGAGGCACTTCTCGCGCATCTCCGGATCCTGCTCGTCGGCCATCAGCTCGATGCCGTTGTTGAGCGCCCCGACCGGCGACATCAGGTCGTGGCACAGGCGTGAGCAAAGCAGGCTGGCAAGGTCGGCGGCGTTCATTGCCAGCGTTTTGTGCGGCATCGCTGGTGTCAGCGCAAGGCGGTCGTCAGGCTTGAACCGTCTCATAATGAACCCATATTCATTCCAGATGGCCGGGGGGCAGCAGATAATTCACGTAACTCTTGAGCCGGACCAAGCGGGCTGGCGTCTTGATCGCGCCCTCGCCGTGGCGGTGCCGACGCTGTCGCGCGAGCGGCTGAAAGCACTAATCCGCAACGGCGCTTTGACACCTGCTGTAGGACTGGCGGTTCGCGACCCGGCGACCAAGGTCAAAGGCGGCGAGAAATTCCAGCTGGCGGTGCCGGAACCGGAGCCGGCGCATAACGAGGCGCAGGATATTCCGCTCACCATCGTGTTCGAGGACCAGCATTTGCTGGTGATCGACAAGGCGGCCGGGCTGGTCGTCTATCCCGCCGCCGGCAATCGCGACCGGACGCTGGTCAACGCCCTGCTCCACCATTGCGGCGCCAGCCTGTCGGGGATCGGCGGGGTGGCGCGGCCGGGCATCGTCCACCGGATCGACAAGGACACGTCGGGCTTGCTGGTCGTCGCCAAAACCGATGTCGCACACGAGGGACTGGCCAGGCAATTCGCCGCCCACAGCATCGACCGTCGCTATCTGGCGATCGTCTCGGGCGTGCCGAAGGCAAGCGGCGGCACGATCGACGCGCCCCTCGCCCGCTCGAGCGCCAATCGCAAGAAAATGGCGGTGGTGGGCGCCAAGGGACTAGGGGGACGCGGCAAGCGGGCGGTCACGCACTGGAAAAGGCTCGACCTGCTGCGCGATGCGGCGCGGGTCGAATGCCGGCTCGAAACCGGCCGCACCCACCAGGTCCGGGTGCACATGGCGTCGATCGGCCACCCGCTGATCGGCGATCCGTTTTACGGCGGCGCCGGCAAGGCGCACCGCAAATTGTTGAACGAGTTGGGTTTTCACCGGCAGGCGCTGCACGCGGCGACGCTCGGGTTCATCCATCCCGTAACGAAGCACCGACTATCCTTCGAGAGCGGCATGCCGCCCGATATGCAGGAACTGTTCAGTGCGCTTGGTGTATAGGAACTGACACGCTAGGGCGTTTTCGAAGCGCCCGGCCCAAGGAGAAAGCGACTACATGGCACAGCAGAAGAGCATCGTCTCGATCCCGTCGTCCGGCGGAGAGGCTGGGCTCAATCGCTATCTTAGCGAAATCAAGAAATTCCCGATCCTCGCGCCGGAGGAAGAGTATATGCTCGCCAAGCGCTGGCGCGAGCATGGCGACACCGACGCGGCAGCCAAATTGGTCA
>JBKJYX010000288.1:0-3548 GCA_046715575.1 Sphingomicrobium sp.
GGAAAATGCGGTTCGATCCGACGCATCTGCGCCTCGGACAACCAGATCAGATCACTCATTGTAGCACCTCTTCAGTGCCGGTTTTGAATCAATCGATTGCCATCACGGCAAGCGATTTAATAGGTTGTGTGCCATAGTAATGATGGAGATCGATATGCTGTTCGAACGACTGAGCCCGTTGACTGGTGAGGTCGTCTCCTCGGCGACTGCGATGACGGCCGCTGACATTCCCGCAATTGCGGCGCGCGCTGCCGCGGCTTTTCCTGCCTGGGCGGCGCAGGGGCCGAACGCGCGGCGCGCGGTGCTGATGAAGGCGGCCGACGCGCTTTTGGCGAGGAAGGACGCTTTTGTCGCGGCGATGATAGCCGAGACGGGCGCGACCGCAGGCTGGGCATTGTTCAACCTTGACCTTGCCGCAACCGTGGTGCGCGAAGCGGCGGCGATCACCACCCAGATTACCGGCGAAGTGATCCCTTCGGACAAGCCGGGCTGCATTGCCCTGGCGCTGAAAGAGCCGGTCGGCGTCATCCTCGGCATCGCGCCATGGAACGGGCCGATCGTCCTCGGCGTGCGCGCCATCGCGGTGCCGCTGGCTTGCGGTAATGCGGTCATCCTGAAGGCCAGTGAGACCTGTCCACAAACCCACGCGCTGATCATCGAGGCGTTCGCCGAGGCTGGCTTCCCCGACGGCGTTGTCAATCTCGTGACCAACGCGCCCGCCGACGCCGCCGAAGTCGTCGGTGCGCTGATCGATGCGCCCGAGGTCAAGCGCATCAACTTCACCGGCAGCACGGCGGTCGGCCGCATTGTCGCCCGGCGCGCGGCCGAGCACCTCAAGCCCTGCCTGCTCGAACTCGGCGGCAAGGCGCCGCTGATCGTGCTCGAGGACGCCGATCTCGACGAGGCGGTCAAGGCGGCGGCTTTTGGCGCCTTCATGAACCAGGGCCAGGTCTGCATGTCGACCGAGCGGATCATCGTCGTCGATGCCGTGGCCGACGCTTTCGCCGAAAAGTTCGCTGCCAAGGCTGCGAGCATCTCCGCCGGCGACCCGCGCGAGGGCAAGGCCCCGCTCGGGGCCGTGGTCGATCAAAGAACCGTCCGCCACGTCAACAGCCTAATCGACGATGCCACATCCAAGGGCGCGAATGTCATCGCCGGCGGCAAGGCGGAAAGCGTCGTCATGCCCGCGACTGTGGTCGATGGCGTCACTGCGGCGATGGATCTCTACAGCGACGAGAGCTTCGGCCCCATCGTCGCGATCATCCGCGCCCGTGATGCCGAACACGCGGTCGCGCTCGCCAACGACAGCCAGTACGGCCTCTCGGCGGCCGTCTTCACACGCGACATCGTCCTGGGCCTGGCAATCGCGCGGCGCATCCAATCGGGCATCTGCCATGTCAACGGCCCGACCATCCACGACGAGCCGCAGATGCCGTTCGGCGGCGTCGGGGCGTCGGGCCATGGCCGTTTCGGCGGGCGGCAGGGCATCGACAGTTTTACCGAGACGCGCTGGATCACGCTCGAGACGCAGCCCGGCCATTTCCCGATCTGACGCGGCGGCGATTGTCCCAGAATTCCCAGAATTCCGGGGACACTATACTTATCTCCCCTTCTCCGTGGCTAACTTCGGCCCCCGGCGTGGCCGTGCGAGCGTCCGGCCGCTGCGTGTGTATGGGTGTTGCCGTCACGGCAAGCGATTTAATAGGTCCTGAGCCTAGGTCGTTTTGTTGTGCCCCGCGTGACCTGCCCCCTTAAAGTTCTGGCATGTTACCTCCGGGTTGAAGGGTGTAAAAACGCCTTTGGGATTATCGCGATACAACCACACGTGTCGGTCATAGTGAGGCTCGAACTTGTGGGCCTCGTCCGCCTCCGTCTTCGGATCGTCGGCCATCAGGTCGTAAGGAACTCCGTTGAACGAGGGGGGAGTGTTGTTGCCCGCCGCGTGCCAAGCTTTCTTGAAGACGAGGTTCTCGACCGCGACCAGTTGCTGCGAGCCGTCGGCCTGCGGCTCGTAAATCAGAACTGCCGGCTTTAGAAAATCAGTATGGGTGCCTGTACCGTTGACGCGCGGATTGGGTGGGGCCGTTATCCCGAGCATATCGGGCCGAAAATAGTGGACGCCCATCGCTCCCACTTCCTTGGGGAGACCCATCATATCTGCCGTCACGCAATCCGGGTCCGCGACATAGCCTTCGGCCAGCGCGACCTTCACATCCTGAAAGCGTTCGGTTGCAGCTCGGACTGCCTCAAGTTGGGGCTCGCCCCGAGCGCAAGACGCCGTGGAGGCCAACGCACCCACCGCCGCGAGACACCAAATTGGATTTGCATAAGTCATCCCAAAACCCCCTTGATCAACTAGGGCACAGTGTGTCGGCAGGCAGGGAGAGTCTAGACCAGATTGTGCGGCATGGCGTGAGCAGGATTTCGACATAGCCCATTGCTAACGTCCGTTTTCCACCCAAAGCGGACATAAGCGTGGATGTCTGCTTTCGACCCATTGCCGACATTGCAGTGGGATATGCTATCGCCGTGCCTGTTCAACTTGGGACACGGCTTGATCGGCACCGTGCTCACCATTTTGAAGGACGTAACCATACGAGCCGGTAACGTCTCGTTCTTCACGAAGTGTGATGCCATGAACCCTACCATCGGTGAGGACCGGCGCGAAATTTGCACAAGCTCATAATGGCCGATCGTCACCCTCGACCACGGACCACCGCAACGACCGAAAGTCAGCCGGGCAGCGTCGATGTCGACGTGCTTATCGTCGGGGCTGGCCTGTCCGGAATTGGCGCCGCCTGGTACCTCCAGCAGCATTGTCCCGACCGCAGCTTTGCGATCCTCGAGGGACGCGGTGCGATTGGCGGGACATGGGACCTGTTCCGCTATCCTGGGGTTCGCTCCGACAGCGATATGTACACATTAGGGTATGCGTTCCGGCCATGGACCGAGGCCAAGGCGATCGCCGACGGGCCATCGATCCTGCAATATGTCCGCGATACCGCGAACGAGGCGGCGATCGATCGCCACATCCGCTTTCACCATCACGTCAAGCGCGCGAACTGGTCGAGCGAGCAGTCGCGGTGGACGGTCGAGGCGGAGCGCCAGGACAATGGCGAATTGGTGACTCTGACCTGCCGCTGGATCCACATGTGCAGCGGCTATTATGATTATGCTGAGGGACATCTCCCCGAGTTCGTTGGGCGCAATGCGTATAAGGGTGATTTCTTACACCCCCAATTCTGGCCCGAAGGCTTCGATTATACGGGCAAGCGCATCGTGGTGATCGGCAGTGGTGCAACGGCGGTAACGCTCGTCCCCGCAATGGCCAAGGAAGCGGCGCATGTGACGATGCTGCAACGCTCTCCGACCTACGTTGTCAGCCTTCCGGCGGAGGACCGGCTTGCCAATTGGCTGCGCAACAAGCTCCCGGCCAAGGCCGCATATGGCATTGTGCGCTGGCGCAATGTGCTGAGGCAATTATTCTTCTTTCAGCTGTCGCGGCGACGGCCGGCGATGATCAAGAAGCAAATTCTGAAAGGCGTGAG
>JBKJYX010000289.1:0-10569 GCA_046715575.1 Sphingomicrobium sp.
GCCGTGTGGCGCGTCGTCGTAACCGAACACCGGGAGGTGGCGGACGACAGTCACGCCGTCGGCGTCCAGCGGCACCAGGATCATGGATTGCTGCTGGTGGGTCTTGGCCTCGGGGTCGCTCTTGCCCATGACGATGGCGAGCTTGAAGCGCGGGTCGCCGGCCCCGCTCGACCACCATTTGCGGCCGCTCACCACATATTCGTTGCCGCGCATTTCGATCCGGCACTGGATGTTGGTGGCGTCGGACGACGCCACCTCGGGCTCGGTCATCAGGAACGCCGAGCGGATCTCGCCCTCCATCAACGGTTTGAGCCACTGCTCCTTTTGCTCCGCCGTGCCGTAGCGGTGGAGCACTTCCATGTTGCCGGTGTCGGGCGCGGAGCAGTTGAACGCCTCCGACGACCACAGGATTCGCCCCATCTCCTCGGCGCAGAACGCATATTGGAGGTTGGTCAGCCCGGGCCCGTCGAATTCAAAGCTGTCGTCGACGTGCGCGGCGCCGTGGCTCGGCGGCATGAACAAATTCCATAGCCCGGCTTTGCGCGCGAGCTGTTTCAACTCCTCGATCACCGGCAGCACTTTCCAGCGATCGCCCTCAAGCTGCTGCGCGACATAGTCGGCGGCGCGCGGCCGGACCTCGGAGTCCATGAACGACTTGACCCGGTCCCGCCACTCGACGTCGGCTTGTGATAGGTTGAAATCCATGGCGCGGCTCCGGATGGCGTGGCAGCTATATCAGCGGCAATCGAGTTAGGGGAGTTGGCATGGGATCAGGACGCCTCGACGGCAAGGTCGCGATTATCACCGGCGCCGCGTCGGGCATCGGCCTCGCGGCGGCGGAACTGTTCCGGCGCGAGGGCGCGACGGTCGTCGGCTCCGACATCCATGCGGCGGACGGCATCGTCGAGGCGGACGCCGGCCGCGAAGCCGACGTGAAGCGCCTGATCGACGACGCGGTCGCCGAGCATGGCGGGCTCGACATTGTTTTCGCCAACGCCGGCATTTCGGGCGGCCTCGCGTCGATCTTCGAGCAGACCGCCGAGGATTGGGCGGAGATATTGCGCGTCGACCTGATCGGGCCATTCCTGGCGATCAAGCATACCGCGCCGGCGTTGAAGGCGCGCGGCGGCGGGTCGATTATCTGCACCGCCAGCGTCGCCGGGCTGCGCTCGGGGGCCGGCGGGGCGGCCTATTCCGCGGCCAAGGCGGGAGTCATCAACCTGGTGACGACCGCCGCCCAGCAGCTTTCCGGCACGGGCATCCGCGTCAATGCGATCTGCCCCGGCCTGATCGAGACCGGCATGACTGAAATCATCTACAAGACCGCGCGCGACAAAGGCGTGGCGCACCGAATCGGCGAGCTGAACCCCCTCCAGCGCGGCGGCGAGCCAGGCGAGATCGCCAAGGCCGCTTTATTCCTCGCTTCCGACGAATCCAGCTACGTCAACGGCCAGGCGCTGGTCGTCGACGGCGGCCTGTCGAGCAGCCACCCAACGGCCCGACGCTTCGACATCCGCGCCGAGTGATGCGTCAATGACGCCGGACCATTACGCCACTCTCGGACTGTCGCCGACGGCGGAGGACGTGGTCATCCGCGCCGCTTATCGGGCGCTCATCCGGCGCTATCATCCGGACGGAAACGCCTCGACCCCGGCGGCGGCGCGATCTCGGGCGATCAATGCCGCCTACGCGGTGCTGATCGATCCCGAAAAGCGAGCCGAATATGATCGGATCCGGGCCGCCGAGGCCTGGCCGAACGCCCCCATGCGGGCCTCCGTGCTGCCGGCGCCGAGCCGGCTGTTTGCCGCGGCCTCGGTGACGTTGCTCCTGGTGCTGGTGTTCCTGGTAACCTGGTCACCGCTGACACTGGTCAAGCCGCCGGAGCGCGTCGCCGCGGCGCCCGCCCGTGCCGCGGAAGCTGCGAGGGAAATTCCGTCCGTCCCGCCGGCGGAGGGACCGGCTGCCGTTCCCGAGGCAAACGAAGTGGAAGTGGTGAATCCGCAGTTGGACGAGCCACCACCCGCGCCATTGCCGCGGCAGATTGTGCCGGTCGGCCCTTCCCCGCGGTTGGCGACGGCTTCGAAACCGAAGCCGGCCAAGCCGGCACCGCCGCCGCTGGCGAGTTCCGAGCCCATCCCTTCAGAAGCGAAGCCGAGCTTCAACTGCCGGAACGCCCGGACGCGCGGCGAGATCGCCGTCTGCCGCAATGCAAATCTCGCCAATCTCGATCGGCAGCAGGCGATGTTCTACAGCCAGTCCTGGGTCCGCGCCGATGCCGCCAGGCGGGAGCGGCTGCAAATCACAGGCGACCGCTTCATGGCCCGTCGCGACGGCTGCCGATCGATAGCGTGCACCCGCGCCGCCTACCTCGCCCGCATGCGAGAGGTCAGCGAGATCATGATTGCGCCGGTGAAACCGCCGAATTGACCGCGATCATTCCTGCGTTTCGGCTTCGTAACGGTTGGTCGTCCACAAATGCTCGCCTTCGACCTCGGACGGGATCGGGGTGCCGGCGGCATTGGTGCTCGGGCGATAACGAAAGCGCTTCATCACCACCCGGCAGGTGGTCGCATCCAGCTCGGCATTGCCGCTCGATCGGGTGATCGTGCAATTGGCAACCTTGCCGGTGACGCCGACGATAAAGCGGAACTCGACGCGGCCGCCGATGCCCGCGCGGCGCACGGCGCGGGGATAATCGGAGACCTTGATCTCGCCCTTGAGCCATTCGAGGTCGGTACCGCCGTTGCCCTGGCCGGTGCCGATGCCCTGCCCACCCGGCCCCCCGCCGCTGCCGGTCCCGGTGAGCGTGCCGTGGCCGGCGGTGCCTCCCGGCGACACGGTCGGGGCCATGGCGACGATCGGAGCGACCGGGTTGGGAGCCTTGACGGTCGACGGACCGGTCGATCCGCCGGGCCGGTCATGCGCCGCGACCGGAGCCGCGGATTGAGAAGCGGTACTTCGTTTGGGCTCGACCACGACCAATGGCGGCGGCGGCAGGAGCCGGACGGCGATCAGCCGGGTGACGGCTTGCGCCGACGTTTGGATATGGACCGAAAGGCCGGACAGCAGCGCATAAGCGAGCCCAACGTGAACCACGGCAACCGCGGCAATCGAACGCCAGCGGTCGCCCTGGTTCACATATCCGTGGCGCACAAGCCCGCCAGCGGGCGCCAAGGCGATCATCTCGCCCGAAACGCGCCGCCCTTAGCGGTTGCGGCAGCGGCGCTTGGCGGTCATCCCCCGGTCGATCGCGCGGCCGGCGAGCGCGCCGCCGACAGCGCCCGCGGCGACGCCCACCAGGCCTCCGCCAATCACCTCGCTACCGACCACCGCGCCGCCGACGCCGCCGGCGATCAGCCCGGCGTTCCCCGGCGAGTGGCGGCAGGCCCGGAAATAGGTCCTGCCCCTATAGTGATAGTGCGAGCCCTTCTTGCTGACGTGGGCACTTGCCGGGGCCATCGTGATGGGCTCGGCGAACGACACCGGAAGCATCACGGCGAAGGCGGTCAGGGAAAGAAAGATGCGCATTTGAAATTCCTAGAGGACAATGTTCTGGGTGTGGAACGTCCGAGGTTACAAATCGGGTTCAACAATGCAACGATCGGTTGTCACTGTGACGACGGGCCGTGAGTCAAGCGCGACGGAACAGGGCGCGGCGGGCGGGAAGGAAGGCATTTGATCCAAAGAATCTGCAGGTGGTTCGGATTCGCTCTCATCGCGATGCTGTCCGTGTCTTCGCTCGCCGCACCAAGGGCGGCGCCTCAACGGATAGTCGCCGTCGGCGATCTGCACGGCGATTTCGACGCCTGGCGCCAGATCGCGCTCAAGGCCCGCCTCATCGACTCGCGCAACCGCTGGGCGGGCGGTTCATCGATCCTCGTCCAATTGGGCGACATCACTGACCGCGGTCCCGACTCGCTGAAGATCATCAGCCACTTGATGAAGCTGCAAGGGCAGGCGGCAGCCGCCGGCGGCAAGGTGATCGTGCTCGTCGGCAACCACGAAGCCATGAACATGACCGGCGATCTTCGCTACGTCAGCGCGGGCGAATATGCCGCTTTCGCCAATGCCGATTCGGCGCGGCTGCGCGAACGCGTGTACGCCGCGACCAAGGTGACCATTGCGGCTGCCTATCGAGCCCAGTCGCCGACCATGACCGACGACGCGATTCGCGCGGCATGGCTGGCGCAAACCCCGCTTGGCAAGCTTGAACATCAGGCCGCGTGGAGCCCGGGTGGCCGATTGGGCCGGTGGACGATCGGCAACCAGGCGATCGCCAAGGTCGGCGACACGGTGTTCGTCCACGGCGGGATCAGCGTCGCCTATGCCAATTCTTCATTCCAGGCGATCAACCAGCGCGTGGCGGCGGCGCTCAAGGCGCGCGACGATAGCGAGGCGTCGATCCTCTACGACCCGTTCGGTCCGCTCTGGTATCGGGGACTGGTCACCCGAAAAGCCGATGGCGATTTGCCAGCCTTCCCAGCCGGCTATCCGTCGATCGACGATGAGCTGGCGGCCGCGCTTCGCTCCACCGGGGGCCGCCGAATGGTGATCGCGCACACGCCGCGCTTGCGGGGAATTGAAATTTCGCACGGTGGGCAACTGGTGCGTATCGATACCGGAATTTCGCGCTATTATGGCGGCAAGCTGAGCTATTTGGAAATCAGGGGGGACCAAATCGTGCCTTATAACTTCGACCGCTCACCGCCCGCAGCACCGGCTCGCTGAGATGGCGCGCGCTCGTATCGCGGCGATGCTCGCCGCGCTCTTGATGGCCGGAACCGCCGCGACGCAGGCCTTTGGGCAAACCGCACCCAAGCCGCTGTTCGCCGGCAACGAGGTCATTCGCCTGACTATCCGCGGGCCGATTGGCCAGCTCACCCGGTCGGCCGAGCAGCGGACACCTCGCGACGCGGTCCTGACGGTTCCCGGAGCGACTCAGGAGACGCATCCGATCCAGCTAACGCCGCGCGGCATCACCCGCTTGAAACACGACGTATGCCAATTTCCGCCCCTTCGCGTGCGGTTCCAGCGCCCGCCGGGGCCGGGCACGCTCTTCGCCGGCCAGAGACAGCTCAAGCTCGTGACTCACTGTCGGGGCAGCGCCTCGTTCCAACAGCATGTGCTGCTCGAATATGCTGCCTACCGGTTGTACAATCAGATCACTCCGGCCAGCCACCGGGTGCGGCTGGCGACCATCGATTATGTCGATGAGGCCAACCGCCCGGTCACCACCCGGCTCGGATTCTTCCTCGAGGACATCGACGACGTCGCCGCCCGCAATGGCTTGCGCAGCCCGGCGACCCCGGATCGGATTTCCTCGGCCCAACTGAACCCGGCGGATGCGGCGCGGGTCGCGCTGTTCGAATATATGATCGGCAACACGGACTGGTCGATGCGTGCCGGCCCGGTCGGCGAAGGCTGCTGCCATAATTCGCGACTTCTAACCGGTGCGGCAGCCGGTGGCTTGGTCCCGGTGCCGTATGATTTCGATTATTCCGGATTGGTCAACGCGCCTTACGCGGTGTCGCCCGACGGCAAGACCAGCGTGCTCAAGCGAAAGTACATGGGCTATTGCCGGCATAATGCCGACGTGATCGCGTTTGCGGCCTCGCTGCGGTCGCGGCGCGTGGCCCTGCTATCGGCCCTCAACGAAGTGCCCATGGAAGACTCAACCAGGCGCCGGGCCGCAGCCTATCTCGACGGATTCTTCAACGACATCGCCGACGATGCGAAGGCTACCGCCAAGATTATCAAGGCCTGTCTCTAGGGATTCACTACCGGCGGAGGAGCGGGGGGAGGCGCTTCGACAGTCGTCGTCGCTGCCATCACGTCGACGTCGAAATCGCTCATGTAGCGCTTCATCCCTTCTCGCTCGCCATATTCGGTGAACCACAGCGCGAGGAAGCTGAAGTTGAAGGCGATCGACATTACCGCCGCGAGTTCGACCGCGCCGATCCCCGCCGACAAGCCGATACCCACGGACAGCAGGATGAACAGCGCGTCGCCCGAGCTCTTAAGCGAATTCTTGAAGCGCACCGCGCCGGCGATTCCGGCGAGCGAAAAGGCGAGCGCCAGCGAATTCTGCACGATCACGACGATGCCGGTGACGACCAGCGGCAGAATGATGATCGTGCTGATCAGCGACTGGTCATATTCGTCGCCGTGCCGGATCGACATGTAAGTCCAGCTGACCGGCCACGTGGTCAGGAACGCGCCGATGATCGCCGTGCTGAGCCAGAACAGGCTGTCGCCGAGGCTGTCGACATTTCCCGACGGTTGCGCCTGGACTCCGGTCAGGCCGTTCGCCCCGGCCTGCTGAGGCTGGTTGATGAGCTCCTCGACGCCGCCGATCGGCAGATAGTCCCTGACCGCCGGGAACATGCGCAGCGCCACGTAAACGGCGACGCCGATGACCAGATAATAGATGCTCAGCTGTGCGAACAACCGCATGGCCTTCATGGCTTTCCCCCCAAGCTTACGCGTCCAGGTCGAACCGGCGCGTGCCCCTGATCCTCAAATTACGCTTTTCGCGGCGCTCCGCAATGTCCGTCAGGCCTGATAGTTGGAAATCGGCTCGAGAATGCCGAACCGTTCCGTGCCCGGTGGGCCGGGCAGCGGCGGCCACGGAATTTCCTTAAGCGGGAGTTCGGTGTCGGGGATTCGGTCCAGCAGGTCGCGAAGCAGGGTCAATCGCCCAAGCGCCTGGTCATTGTAATCGACCAGGGTCCATGGCGCGAAATCGGTGTGCGTCGCCGCCAGCATTTTCTCGCGTGCCGCTGTGTAGGCCTCGTATTTGGTGCGCGCCTCGATATCGATCGGCGACAGCTTCCACCTCTTGAGCGGATTGCGCAGCCGGTTTTGGAACCGTTCTTCTTGCTTAGCCTGGTCGCAGCAGAGCCAATATTTGAACAGCAGGATGCCGTCGTCGACCAGATGGCGCTCGAACTCGGGCACGGCCCGCAGGAAGGAGTCGGTTTCGTCTTCAGTGCAATATCCCATCACTGGCTCGACCCCGGCGCGGTTGTACCAACTTCGGTCGAACAGCGAGATTTCCCCCTTCGCCGGTAAAAAAGCCGCGTATCGCTGGAAATACCATTGGGTGCGTTCGCGGTCGCTTGGCGTCGACAAAGCGACAACATGGCATTGGCGCGGATTGAGGACACGCGCGATCATGTCGATCGACCCGCCTTTGCCGGCAGTGTCCCGGCCCTCGAACAGGACGACGATACGTTGCTCCGTTTCGACCACCCAGCGCGCCATCGCGCTCAGCTCCTTGGTGAGCGGCCGCACCAGCTCTTCGTATTCCTCGTTGGTGATTTCACTCATCGGCAGGTCTCCCGACGCCCTCCTTGGCCAGTCCCCAACGCGACCGCAAGGCCTGCGCTATCCGGTGACGAGTCGCGTCTCAAGTCCGAGTCCAGAATTGTGACATGTCAACAATTTTTGAAACCGCGCCGCCGCTAAGGCGTTGAAGCACCAAACGCTTTTAAGAAAAGAGAAATTTTGTGAACCTGCGGACCTTGTCCCGCGGCGCAGCTGTTGCGCTGCTGTTTGCTACCGTGCCCTTCGCCGTTGCGGCCTCCGCTGCGGCGCAAGGCATCAACCTGCCCGCGGCCGCCATTGTTGGCACGTCGGCGATCTATCCGACGCGCGGCCGCTACGTGCTGGTCGACGCCGCTTCGGCGCGCCTGTTCATGGTCGAGGACGGCGAAATCCGCGATTCGATGCGGGTGATTGTCGGCAAGCCCACCGCCCAGACCCCGACCATCGCCAGCAAGATCTATTACGCGACGCTCAATCCATACTGGAACGTGCCGGCCGACCTCGCCCGCAGCCTGATAGCGCCGCACGTGCTTGAGCAGGGCGTCGCTTATCTGCGCGAGCGCAATTACCAAGTGCTGGCGAGCTTCGACGACGGCGCGCCCGAGATCGCGCCCGAAGACGTCGACTGGAAGGCGGTCGCCGCCGGCCACGCGACGGTCAAGGTGCGCCAGCTGCCCGGCCCCGCCAACTCGATGGGCCGGGTCAAGTTCGGCTTCCCCAACAATGACGGCATCTTCCTCCACGACACGCCCAAGAAGGAGCTGTTCGCCGCCCACCAGCGCAACGTCAGCAACGGCTGCGTGCGCCTGGAAGATGCGCCGCGCCTGGCGCGCTGGTTGCTGGGGCGGGACCCGAGCGATGTCGCGGCGAACGAGCCCGAGCAGCAGGTGCTGCTGCCCCAAGCGGTGCCGATCTACATCACTTACTTGAACGCGCCGGCGAACGCCGGAATGAGCTTGGCCAGCGCCAGCCGCTAAGCCCTTTGCTTTAGGCGGCTTCGAACTCTTCGGTCATCACCGGGCCCGAATCCTGTCCCTTGGCGGCAACATCGCGGTCGACGAACTCGATGATCGCGATCGCCGCCGCGTCCGACGCGCGGATGCCGGCCTTGATGATCCGCGTGTAACCGCCGGCGCGGCCTGAATAGCGGGGGCCAATGACGTCGAACAATTTGGCCAGCTGGATGTCGTCCATCAGGCGACCCTGCGCCAGGCGGCGGTTCGACAGCCCTCCCTTCTTGGCCAGCGTCACCAGTTTCTCGACGTAGGGCCGCAGCTCCTTGGCCTTGGCGGTGGTGGTGGTGATCTGCTCGTGCTTGATCAGCGCCGCCGCCATGTTGCGAAACAAGGCGGTGCGGTGGCTGGAAGTGCGCTGAAGCTTACGATGGCCGACGCGATGGCGCATGGCTTTATCTCCGTTCGTCGGGAGCCCGTACGAGGTAGCTCCGGCCAGGCGGCGCTTTGGGTGGCCACTCACAAACCCTGAAATGGAAACAGCGGAGCAACGCCCCGCCGAACGCTGGTTCCTCAAGCTGATGGGGGAGCCAAAGTCAAGGATTAGGTGCCTCCTTCATCCCGCCGGCAACTCGGACTCGACCTGTGGATAACTTTTGTTGAATTACGCGCAGCGACTCGGGGGTTAATGAGGCGCTTCCTGGGGAGGGGACGGCCGTGGAAGGCGACATTCGTTATTATCAGCGCCGAGCGTGCGAGGAGATGAGGGCAGCGAACCGCGCCGTGACCGAGCCCGCGCGCGAACGCCGGATGCAACTGGTCGACCTCTACTTGCAGCGGCTCGAAGCGCTCAAGGCACCAAGCCCGTTTGAGGACCACAGCTTTGCCAAAATGCATAGCGCTAACGGCAATCGATCCGCCTTTGCCTGGCCCGACACGGACGCCGACGCGGCTCCGCGGCTCTAGCCAAAAAAAAGGGCCGCCCCTGGGGGACGGCCCTTATGCGATTCAGCGAAGACAGGTGACCGGTTAGCCGAGCATTTCCTGCTCGAGCTTCTTGGCCATTTCCTCGATATTCTCGGGCGGCCATCCGGGGATGTCCATGCCGAGCCGAAGGCCCATGCTGGCCAGCACTTCCTTGATCTCGTTGAGGCTCTTGCGGCCGAAGTTGGGCGTGCGAAGCATCTCCGCCTCGGTCTTCTGGACGAGGTCGCCAATGTAGATGATGTTGTCGTTCTTGAGGCAATTGGCCGAGCGCACGGAAAGCTCCAGCTCGTCGACCTTCTTGAGCAGGTAGCGGTTGAGCTGGTTGG
Organism: Sphingomicrobium sp.; assembly: GCA_046715575.1. GTDB lineage: Bacteria > Pseudomonadota > Alphaproteobacteria > Sphingomonadales > Sphingomonadaceae > Sphingomicrobium. The sequence goes on from JBKJYX010000289.1 coordinate 9,593, forward strand.
CGTCGGTCTGGCTCTCGGCCGGCATAGCCGCGGTGCCGCCCATCATCGCCGGCGCCGCTGCACGGATCGCGCCTTCCTCGAAGTGGACAAACAATTGCAGCTGGTCCTGGAGGATCCGCGCCGCATAGCCCAGTGCGTCCTCGGGGTTGATGGTGCCGTCGGTCTCGATGGTCAGGGTCAATTTGTCGTAATCGAGCTCTTGGCCGACGCGGGTGTTCTCGACCTTGTAAGCGACCTGGCGCACCGGCGAATACAAAGCGTCGACCGGAATCAGGCCGATGGGCGCGTCGGCCGGGCGGTTGGCCTGGCTCGGCACATAACCTTTGCCGACGTCGGCGGTGAGCTCCATGTTGAGCGTCGCGCCCTCGTCGAGGTGGCAGATGAGGAGGTCGGGGTTGGTGATCTCGATGTCGCCGGTGGCGGCGATCATGCCGGCGGTGACGTCGATCGGGCCAGTGGCGGACAGCTGGAGCCGTTTGGGGCCCTCGCCTTCCATCCTGAGCGCGATCTGCTTGACGTTGAGCACGATGTCGGTGACGTCCTCGCGGACGCCGGTCAGCGACGAGAACTCATGCAGCACGCCCTCGATCTTGATCGAGGTGATCGCGGCGCCCTGGAGCGACGACAGCAGCACGCGGCGAAGCGAGTTGCCAAGCGTCATGCCGAAGCCGCGCTCGAGGGGCTCGGCAACGAACGAAGCGCGGCGGCGGGCATCGCCGCCGATCCGCCGCTCGAGGCTGTTGGGCTTCTTGAGTTCCTGCCAGTTCTTTGCGTTGACGGCCATTTGTCTTCCTGCCCTTGGGCGGGGCGTCCCCCACCGGTAAATTTACAAAAACCGAAGCGGCCGCTCGACGGCCGCCGTTCGCGTCAGATCAGACGCGCCTGCGCTTGCTCGGGCGAACCCCGTTGTGCGGGATCGGGGTGACGTCGCGGATCGAGGTGATCTGGAAGCCGACCGCCTGCAGCGCCCGGAGCGC
>JBKJYX010000290.1:0-5346 GCA_046715575.1 Sphingomicrobium sp.
AATTGCTCGCCGCGACCAAGCAGATGCAGGAGACGCAGATGTCGTTCAACCTGCAGTATCTACAGTTGCAGTCGCAGATGCAGCACGAGAACCGCAGCTACACTGCGATTTCGAACATCATGAAGACCAAGCACGACACGGTAAAGAATTCCATTTCCAACATCCGTTGAACGGGCCCGCCTTCCGTCGAAAGCTGCATTGAGTTGGTCGGCGGCTGCACTAGTGTCGGCGGCAATCGATCCGGGGAGGATATCTCATGCGCTACCTTTCGCTCGCGCTCGCCGCCGCTGCCGCGCTTGCGCTTTCGTCGCCAGCCGCCGCGGGTCCGGCGGAGGACCTAAAGTCCGTAGCCGACGACTATTGGGCGTCCTTCCTGCGCGCCAACCCCACCTATGCCTCCCAGATCGGGCGTCGCGAATTCGACACGCAGCTCGGCGACGTCAGCCTCGCCGCCTCTGACCGGTTGGCGAGCCAGGCAGCGAGCTTGCTGGCCAGGCTCAACGCCATTGCCGATGGTGGACTGTCGCCGGACGACCGGGTCAGCAAGGCGATCCTCAAGCGCACGCTCGAGTCGATCGTCGACGGCAACCGCTTCGGCCAGCGCATGATGCTCTTCACCAACCGCAGCGGCTGGCATCAAAGCATTGCCGGGGTCAGTGAAGGCCTGACTTTCCGCAACCAGGCCGATTATGAAAATTACCTTCAACGGCTTGCCGCCTATCCCGCATTCAATGCCGAAGCGCTGCGGGTCAGCGACCGCGCGCTTCGCGAAGGCTTTGTCCTGCCTTGCGCGTCGATGACCGGTTTCGCCGAAACGATCAGCGGGGTCATTCCCGCGGACCCGGCCAAGTCGCGGCTCTACGCGCCGTTCGCCGCCGAGCGGCCGTCGAATATTTCGGCGGGTGACTGGGCGGCGCTGCAGGCCAGGGCCAAGGCGCTTATCGGCAGCGATTTGCGGGCCGCCTATGCCAAGCATCTCGCCTGGTACCAGGGCGAGTATGCTCCCCGCTGCGCGCAAGCGGTTGGCATATCGGCGCAACCCAACGGTGCCGCTTTTTACAATTGGCTGATCGGCCAGATGACCACCACCAACCTGACCGCGGACGCCATCCATGCGCTCGGACTGTCGGAAGTCAAACGCATCCGGTCCGACATGGAAGCGGTCGCGAAACGTGCCGGCTTTGCCAGCCGGGAGGCGTTCATCGCCGACCTCCGCACCAATCCCAAGCATTACGCGAAGTCGCCCGAGGAGCTGATGCAATATGTTGCGCGTGAGGCGAAGAAAATTGACGGCCATATGCCCAAGCTGTTCGCGACCCTTCCGCGGCTGCCGTACGGCATCAAGGAAATCCCGCCGGAGATCGCTCCTGGCACCACCACCGCTTACTATGACCAGGGCTCGCCTGAGCAGGGGCTAGCCGGCTTCTATGCGGTCAACACCTCCAAGCTTGACCAGCGCCCGCTCTGGGAAGTCCCCGTATTGACGGTCCATGAAGCGGTGCCCGGACATCATCACCAGATTGCATTGCAGCAGGAGCTACCGCTGCCCGAATGGCGGCGCTACGGCGCCTTTTTTACCGCGTTCGTCGAAGGTTGGGGTCTGTATTCGGAGCATCTCGGCATTGCGATGGGGCTTTATGACACGCCGGCGAAGGAGATGGGCCGCCTCTCCTATCAGATGTGGCGCGCGACCCGGCTGGTGGTCGACACTGGCATGCACGTAAAGGGTTGGTCCAAAGCTAAAGCGGTCGCCTACATGCTCGACAATACCGCTTTGTCGCCGGCCAACATCGAGGCGGAGGTCAACCGCTACATCGCCAACCCAGGGCAGGCGCTCGCCTACAAAATCGGTGAGCTCAAGATCCGGGAGTTGCGCGCCCGGGCCGAGAAGCAACTGGGCAACAGGTTCGACCTGCGCCATTTTCATGATGCGGTGCTCAAGCAGGGTGCGGTACCGCTCGACGCGCTGGAAGCGCAGATCGATGCCTGGATCGCCGCCGAGAAAGCGAAAGCCTAAGAGCTTATTGCTCGGGCGCCGTGTCCTCGGATGAGGTTTCCCGGGTCTCGCTGCGCGCCTGTTTGATGACTTGCGTCAGGCAGCCGGTGAAGCCAGCCGGTCCGACCGGCGAGCAGCTGTTGATCCCGGTCGCTCCGACCGTCTCCAGCGCGCGGGCGCGGTTGGCCCACGCCTGGCGGCTCTGGCGGGACCCGCTGCTGCGGAGGTTTTCGGGGATCCGGTAGCGCTCCCTTTCCGGCTTGCGCGCGCAGACCACGATCGCGTCGTCGGTCGAGCGCGGGCATGGGTCGTTGCCGTAGACGATGATCTCGCTGACGCGGTCGCCACTTTGGGCCACCGCGGGTGCGGACAGCGCGACGAAACCACCCGCCAGGGCGGCGGTTGCGGCGAGCGGGAAGAGCAATTTCATCATGTCCAGCGACATCCTTTTAAGCGTTTAAAGCGGGCGAGAGCCAGCAGAAGTTCCTTAAATCCGTTTCGAAAGGCCGATCGCCAACCGGCATGCTGCACGGATCGCCGCAGTCAAGACGGGATAGCCGATCGCCTGGGCCGCGCCAGCCTTGCGCGCACTATCGCGGTGCTCGAGCTCTTCGGCGCGGAATTCCTTGATATCGGCGGCAAATTCGGGGTCGTCGTTACCCAGTTCGTCGAGCTGGCGGCCGTAATGGCGGTCGATCTCGGTCTCAACGGCGTCGGTGCAGGCCATCGCCGCCCGCTCGGACATCAAAGCGGTCGCCGCGCCGAGCGCGAACCCGGCGACGTTCCACACCGGCTGCAAGGCGGTTGGCCGCACGCGCCGCTCGGCCATCAACGCGTTGAAACGGGCCAAATGGCGCTGTTCCTGCCCGTCCATGCGCGCGATAAGCTTGGATGCTGGCGAATTGCGGCGAAGCACCGCCAGTTGGCCGGCGTAGATCCGCGTCGCGCCATATTCGCCAGCCTGGTTGACCCGCAGCATCGACGCCCGGTCGGGGCGCTGATCTCCTGGACGCCAGTCGCTCATGCGGCCCGCGGCTTTAGAGCAAACCACGCAATCGCCGCGGCTCCGCCCAGCGACAGGATCGCGTTCCAGCCGGCCATTGACACGCCGAGAAACGCGAATTGCACCTGGTCGCACCGAACCAGCGGTGTCTTCATGATCGCGTTGAGAAGATCCGCGGTGGAGGCGGCATTGGCGGTCGAGGCGCAGGTGGTAATGCCCTCGAAAATGCCCTGCTCAACCCCGACGTGATAGACTCCGATCGCTCCGGAAACCGCGATTGCAACGGCAGCCAGCAAGGTCAGCGAGCGTGACCGCCCGGAAGCGGCCGGGGTGGTGAAAGCGAGGCCGGCGAAGACGATCGCCGCGCCGTGCGGCCAGCGCTGCCAATAGCACATCTCGCACGGGTATAGCCCGCCGAGATATTGCGATCCGAGCGCGCCGCCGAGCAACGCCATGGGAAGCAGCAGCGCAATCCACCGGGCGAGCGTCGGTCCCGTCAAATCAAATGCCGCCGGCTGGCGGGCAAGGGTGGCCTCGCTCATCAAAGCCGGCTTTCGGCTTAGCGCGACTTCGGCCGGGTGCCGACCGAGGCCATCGCGGCGCCGCCCGGAGCAAGCCGCCGCAGCGTCTTCACCGCATAATCGAGCTGGAAGTCCTTTACGCCCTTCTTCTCGAGTTGCTCGGCGGTCGCCGCGAAGCGCGGATCAACGGCGTCGTCATGTTCGAGCAGCTTGTCGTCGGCCTTGGCCTGGCTCAGCAAATGGCGGCGGAGGTCCGCCTCGCGCACCCGCGGCCGATCCTTGTAATCGGCATCGGAAAGCTGCGGGACGGAGATGTCGGGATCGATGCCGCCGGCCTGAACCGAACGCCCCGAGGGCGTGTAATAGCGGGCCGTGGTCAGCCTCAACGCGCTCTGCGGGCCAGTCTGCACGACCGTCTGGACCGAGCCCTTGCCGAAGCTGCGCTCGCCCATCACCAGGGCCCGGCGCTGGTCCTGCAGGGCTCCGGCGACGATTTCGGCCGCTGACGCACTGCCGGCATCGATCAGCACGACGACCGGAAGGCCGTGCGCCATGTCGCCCGGTCTCGCATAATAGCGCTCGATGTCGTCTTTCTCGCGCCCACGCTGCGAGACGATCTCGCCATGGTCGAGGAACGCGTCGCTAACCTCGATCGCCTGGTCGAGCAGGCCGCCGGGGTTGGAGCGCAGATCGACGACATAGCCCAGCGGACGGCCGCCGGTCGCCTTGTCGATCGCTACCAGCGCCGCCTTGGTGGCATCGCCGGTGTTGGCCGCGAAGGTGTTGATGTTGATATAGCCGACGCCGTCCTTGATCTCCCACTTGACCGGGCGAAGCTGGATCCGCTCGCGGATCAAGGCGATGTCGAACTGCTTGTCACGGCCCGGCCGGACGATGGTCAGCTTGATACCGGTGCCGGGGGTCCCGCGCATCTTGTCGACCGCTTCGTCGAGGCTGACCCCATAAAGCAGCTCGCCATTGATGTGGGTGATGTAGTCGCCGGCCTTGATGCCAGCGCGCCATGCCGGGGTGTCCTCGGTCGGAGTGATCACCTTGACCGCGCCGTCCTCGGTCGAAACCGTCAGGCCGAGGCCGCCGTAATTGCCGTCGGTGGTGGTTCTGAGGGTCTGGAAATCCGACGCTTCGGCGTAGCTCGAATGCGGGTCGAGCGCGGCGAGCATGCCGTCGATCGCGCCCTTGATCAGGGTATGATCATCGACCGGATCGACATAATTCGCCTTGACCCGTTCGTAGACGCTCATGAACGTCTCGAGCTCCTGGTAATTGGCGACGTCCGCCGCCGCGAGCGAGCTGGTGGTCACCGGGATCAGCGCAAGCGCGCCGACCAGGGCCAGCGGTGGAAGCATTTTTCGGGTCAGGGTCATGGGTCATACGTCCTGTGGGGTCGGCTCCAGATTAGCCGCCTTTCGCGTCTTTTGACAGTGTCGCAGATGAACCTGCGATTAGGGCCGGTGACGCATGTCGCCCATTATGGGACAATTCCACGCCGAGTGGCCCCAGCGCGCGGCCGAGCGGATCGCCGGCGGCGATTTTAGCGCCGGCCTGCAACGACGAGCGGATGTTGACGATCAGGCTCATCCAGCCGCCGCCGTGATCGATGATGACGATGCCGTCGTAGTCGCGAAACGGACCGGCAAAGCGGATGATCCCAGCGGCGGGAACGGCGACCGCTGTGCCGCGGTTCGTCGCCAGCGTCAGTCCACGAGATTTGACCCCGCTCGAACTGATTTCGCCCAACCCGTCGACGACTCGGGCAGAAGCGGGCAGCCGGTAATCCAGCGGCGGCCGTGGGACCGGCCCTTCAG
>JBKJYX010000291.1:0-3789 GCA_046715575.1 Sphingomicrobium sp.
TCGTCGATTTGGGCGGAGGGTCCAAGGACTTCTCCGGCATCATCAAGATGATCGACGACAGCTGGAAGCCGCCGGAATCGGACTAAGGCTCCCGACCAACGCTTAGGAGTGAATATGCTCAACGCCCTGCTCGCCGCCACCGCCATCGCGTTGCTTGCCGGCTGCAGCCAATCCGCGGACAACCCCGCCGCCAATGCCGACACCCCCACTGGCCAGGTCCTTCCGATCCGCGACAATGCCGCCGTGCTGGTCCGCGCGCCTGCGAACAAGGCGGCGGCGCTCAAGCTGATGCACGACCGGCACGAGGGAATGGAGGATATCGGCGACGCGTTCAAAGTGCTCGACCGCGAGATGAAGGCGAGCTCGCCCAACCTGGCGACGGTGCGCAGGTCGGCCGCCACGATCGCGGGCCTCGCGCCCAAAGTGTCCGCTTGGTTCCCCGCCGGCACCGGCCCCAATGTCGGTAAAACCCGGGCGAAGGTTGAAATTTGGCAAAAGCCGGCGGATTTCGCCGCTAAGACCAAATCGTTCCAGGCCGCGGCGCGGGCGTTCAACGCGACCGCCAAGGCCGGCGACGTGACCGCGATCAAGGCGAGCTTCGGCGAGCTCGGCAAGACCTGCAAGGCGTGCCACGATCCCTACCGTGCCCCCGAATCCGATCACTGAGGCGGTGGAAGCGCCGACGACGCAGCCGGTCTGGGACCTACCTATCCGGCTGTTCCACTGGCTGCTCGCCGGTTTGATCGGTTTCAGCTGGTGGTCAGTCAAAAATCATCACACCGACTGGCACATCTGGTCGGGCATCGCGATTCTGACCCTGCTGATCTTCCGGCTGCTATGGGGCGTGTTCGGAAGCTCGACCGCCAGCTTCTCAACTTTCGTGCGGGGTCCTCGCGCGATAGTTGATTATCTACGTGACAACTCCAGCTGGCGGGTTGCCGGCTATACTCCGCTCGGTGCCCTCAGCGTCGTCGCGCTGCTCGGCGCAATCGCGGTTCAGGTCGGGCTCGGTCTGATCTCGACCGACGAGGATGGCCTCAATGAGGGTCCACTCGCTTTTCTCGTCAACCTCGATGTCTCGGAGGCCGCGCGCGACATTCACGAACAATGGTTCAAGGTGCTGCTCGCGCTCATCGCGCTGCACATCGCTGCGCTGCTGTTTTACCGGCTGGCGCAAGGCAAGAAGCTCACCGGCCCGATGATCATCGGCCGCGGTGAGCTGGAGCCCGGCGTCGAGCCGATGCGGCCGGGGCGCTGGTGGGTGGCACTACTCTGCATCGCCGCCGCATTCGCGGTCGCCCGCTGGGTGGTCGCCGGCGCGCCGCCATTCTCCCCTTGATAGCAAGTGGTTGCAGGACCACATCACGCTCATGCTGATCCGCACCGAACAAACGCCCAATCCGGCGACGCGCAAATTCCTTCCCGGCCAGCCGGTGATGGACGCGGGCAGCCGCGACTTTCCCGATGCCGAAGCCGCCGCAGTGTCGCCGCTGGCCGCGGACCTGTTCGCGACCGGCAGTGTCGAAGGCGTGTTCTTCGGCCGCGACTTCATCTCGGTGACCGCGGGCCCCGACGCCTCCTGGAATGACTTGGAGCCGGAGGTGGTCGGCATGCTGCTCGATCACTTTGTCAGCGGCGCGCCCTTGTTCAACAGCGCCAGCGCGGCCGGCATTCAGGTCGACCAAGCTCCGGCGGTCGACGAAGACCCGGCCGACGCCGACATCATCAACCAGATCAAGGAACTGATCGAGACCCGCGTCCGCCCGGCCGTGGCCCAGGACGGCGGCGACATCATCTATCGCGGTTACGCCAAGGGCACGCTCTACCTTGGCCTGCAGGGCGCCTGCCAGGGCTGTCCGTCATCGGCGATCACCCTCAAGAACGGCATCGAGAGCCTGATTCGCCATTATGTGCCGGAGGTCGAGACGGTCGAGGCCGTCTGAGACCGAGCACTATTTCCTTGCTCCCGCGCCACGCCTGTGGCCCAATCGCATGGTTAACAAGGACATACCCGATGATCCTTGCGATCGACACGTCGACCGCCGCCTGCACCGTCGCCTCATTCGACGCGTCGGGACAATGCATTGCGCACCGCGACCAGGCCATCGGCCGCGGCCACGCCGAGCGACTGGTGCCGATGATCGAGGAGCTTCTCGACGGGCGGACGGCGAGCCACATCATCGTCGGAGTCGGCCCGGGCAGCTTCACCGGAATCCGTGTCGGCATCGCCGCCGCCCAGGGTCTGGCGATCGGCTGGGGGGCCGAATTGGCGGGAATGTCCTCGCTGGCGCTGCTGGCCTCCGGCGCGACGGGCGGGACCTCGGTTGCCGCCGCGATGCACGGCGGGCACGGCGAGCTGTTGGTCCAGCAGTTCGACACACTCACCCCGACGACTCCCTTCCTCAATCTCCCCCCAATCGAAGCCGCCGCCCTCATTTCAGCGCAACTCGTGGTGGGGCCCGGCGCGGCCGAGCTGGTCGAAGCGCGCGGCTGGGGCGAAGCGGTCGAGGCTTGGCCAAGCGCCGCAAATGCGCTCAATCTGCCCGACGAACTCCGCACCCTGGCGCCGCGGCCGATCTACGCCCGAGCCCCCGATGCCCGCGCCCGCCAATCTTTCACCGCAACACGGGCGGCCTGATGAGCAGCCTTCCCTCGGCCGAAGCCGTGCGGCTGGTGCCGGGCGATTCCGGCGACCTGGCTGCCGTCATAGCGATCATGACCGCAGCGTTCGAACCCCAATTCGGCGAGGCATGGACGCGGTCGCAATGCGCTGGAATCCTGCCGATGACCGGCGTCTCGCTAATCCTCGCCCACGACAGCGAGCGGCAACCGCCGATCGGCTTCTCGCTGTTTCGAACCGTCGCCGGGGAAGCCGAGCTGTTGCTGCTCGCGGTTGCGCCCGAACATCAGCGTAACGGCATCGGGCGCCTGCTCCTCGATCAGTTTGTCGACCGCGCGCGCGCTTCGGGGGCATTGCGGGTCCACCTCGAAGTACGCGACGGCAATCCAGCGGTTCAAATGTATCGCCTGGCGGGATTCAAGCCGGCCGGCCGTCGCCCCAATTACTATCGCGGAAGCGACGGACGCCAATTTGATGCGCTTACCCTGGCTTACGAATTGTAGAGCCTAACACGCGGCAACTTTCCTGATCTATTGCACCAAGAACAGCAGCCGCCTAATAACACCAAGCCCGAAGTGCGATGCTCGTTAGCACTTGGCTTAACTTAGGAAATCTCGATGCTCGACAATGAAGGTGCCGAAGACACATTACTCGCGTTGACCGCAGACATCGTCGCGGCCCACGTCAGCAACAATAGCGTTGCAGTCAATGACCTGCCGAACCTCATCCAGAATGTTCACGCCGCGCTTTCGACCATTTCGGACAGCCGCTCGGCGCCCGAAGCGAGACCGGAGCCGAAGGTTCCGATCCGCTCTTCGATCAAACCGGACTACATCGTCTGCCTTGAGGACGGAAAAAGGCTGAAGATGCTCAAGCGGCATCTGATGACCCATTATCAAATGACTCCGGACCAGTACCGGCAGAAGTGGGGCCTTAACGCCGACTATCCGATGGTCGCGCCCAACTATGCGGAGCAGCGCCGCGCGCTCGCCAAGTCTATCGGGCTTGGCACCAAGCGCCGCAAAACCCGCGGCGGAAAGTAGCTCATTCCTCCCCGGGACGGGGAGGTGGCAGCGCGAAGCGCTGACGGAGGGGGCCCACCGCAGGGCGCGGGGGGCGCCCCCCACCCACACGCGCGGCGCCCCCCCCCCCCACCGCCGCGGGGCAAA
>JBKJYX010000292.1:0-2565 GCA_046715575.1 Sphingomicrobium sp.
GAGGCTGGGCTCAATCGCTATCTTAGCGAAATCAAGAAATTCCCGATCCTCGCGCCGGAGGAAGAGTATATGCTCGCCAAGCGCTGGCGCGAGCATGGCGACACCGACGCGGCAGCCAAATTGGTCAATTCGCACCTGCGGCTAGTGTCCAAGATCGCCATGGGCTACCGCGGCTACGGCCTGCCGGTCAGCGAGCTGATCTCCGAGGGCAACATCGGCCTGATGCAGGGCGTCAAGAAGTTCGAGCCCGACCGCGGCTTTCGCCTCGCGACCTATGCGATGTGGTGGATCCGCGCCTCGATCCAGGAATTCATCCTGCGCTCGTGGAGCCTGGTCAAGATGGGCACCACGGCGGCGCAGAAGAAGCTGTTTTTCAATCTTCGCCGGATGAAGAACCAGATCGACGCGTTCGAGGAAGGCGACCTCAAGCCCGCCGACGTGACCAAGATCGCGACCGACCTCGGCGTCACCGAGGACGAGGTGGTGTCGATGAACCGCCGTATGGCGATGGGCGGCGACACGTCGCTCAACGCGCCGCTCCGGGACAGCGAGGGTGAGAGCCAGTGGCAGGACTTCCTGGTCGACACCGGACCGCTGCAGGACGAGCTAATCGCCGAGGATGAGGAAGCCCGCGTCCGCCACGACCTGCTGATCGATGCTCTGGAATCCTTGAACGACCGCGAAAAGCACATCCTGATGGAGCGCCGCCTGACCGACGAGCCGAAAACGCTCGAGGAATTGAGCCAGGTCTACGACGTCAGCCGCGAGCGAATCCGCCAGATCGAGGTCCGCGCGTTCGAGAAACTGCAGGCGGCGCTGTTGCGGCTGGCGGGTGAGAAAAGGTTGCTCCCCGCCGCTTAGCTTGAAGCACCGCTGCTTCGTCTCATCCGTCCCTCACGAGGACGGTTGCGCAACGGCTCCTCTTGCCAACGCGTGAAAACCGTCGAAGGGTGGACGTTTCGAAGAGCGCGCAAGCTGCGCCTTCAGGCGACTCGCGCGCCCGGCATCGGGACGAGAGGAGAGTCGCATGGGCGCTGAAACCAAAAGCGGAGAATCAAAAGGCACTCGAGTCATCGCGCTGGTCGGACCGGCCGGCGCGGGAAAGACCAGCCTGGCCGAAGCGATGCTGTTCGCGGCCGGGGCGACCGACCGGCTCGGTGCTACCGCCAACGGCTCAAGCACCGGCGACAGCAGCCCGGAAGCCCGGCAACGCGGCGGCTCAACCGAGCTCAACCTCTATAATTTCGATTACCTCGGCGATTCATTCGCGATCATCGACAGCCCCGGTTCGGTCGGTTTCGCCGCCGACGGAGCCCGCGCCCTGGCGCTGGCCGACATGGCCATCATGGTCGTCGATCCCGACCCGGCGCGAGCGCCGCTCGCCGCCCCGGCCCTGCGCGCGCTGGATGAACTCGGCGTCCCGCACCTGATTTTCGTCAACCGCATCGACCAGGCCCACGGCCGCATCCGCGACCTCCTCTCGGCGCTGCAGCCGATGAGCGTGTCGCCGCTGATCGCCCGCCAGATCCCGATCCGCGAAGGCGACAAGGTGACCGGATTCGTCGATCTCGCGCTGGAACGCGCGTTTCACTACCGGCCCGGCAAGAATTCCAAGCAGATCGAAATCCCGGCCGAGCTCCAGCAGCGCGAAGCCGAAGCCCGCACCCACATGCTCGAGCAATTGGCCGACCACGACGACGAACTGCTCGAGCAATTGCTGATGGACGAAGCCCCGAGCCAGGACCGCATCCTCCAGGACCTCGCCCGCGAGACCGGGGAAAGCCTCGGTGTGCCGGTACTGTTCGGCTCGGCCGGCAGCGCCTGGGGCGTGCGGCGGCTGCTAAAAGCGCTCCGCCACGAAGCGCCGGCCCCCGAAGCGGCCGCGCGGCGCCTGTCGGTGACCGATCCGTCGCTGCATGTCTTCAAGATCCACCACGGCGGATCGGTCGGACGGCTGGCGCTGGCGAGAGCACTCGGTGGCCGGCTTGGCGAAGGCTCCGACCTCAAGAACAGCAACGGCGAGGCGGCGCGGCTCGGCGCCCTGTTTCGAATGCAGGGCGATAAGACCCAGAAGGTCGCCGAAGCCCGCGACGGCGATCTTGTTGCGGTCGCCAAGATCGACAACGTCAAGGCCGGCGAGTGGCTCGGCTCGGGCAAGCTGCCGCCGCCGATCGAAAGCGAATTCCCGTCGCGCAATTTCGCGCTGGCGATCGAGCCCGCCGACCGCAAGGTCGACGTCCGGCTGTCCGGCGCACTCCAGCGGCTGCTGGAGGAGGATTGCGCTCTGATCCTCGAGCATGACGAGGCCAGCCACGAAATGCGGCTGAAAGGCGTCAACGACGAGCATCTGAACACCGTGCTGGCGCGGTTGAAGCGGCGCTACGGTGTCGAGGTGAAATCGCACGCGCCGACCATCGGCTATCGCGAATCGGTCCGCCGCTCGGTCACCCAGAAGGGCCGCCACAAGAAGCAGTCGGGCGGCCATGGCCAGTTCGGCGACGTCATCATCGAAGTGAAGCCGTTGGCGCGCGGCGAAGGCTTCCAGTTCAACGAGAAGATCCACGG